>JAISND010000251.1 GCA_031276615.1 Treponema sp.
CCCGCGACGGTGTCATTTATTCGCAGAAAGCCGTTGTCAATATAACGGGGAAGGTCATTCTGCACATAACCGGGATCTACCCTTACGGGGCTGTTGTCCAGATAGCTTAAGTCGAATACTACCGTATCGGCGCCCATCTCCCGCAGAAATACAATAGCGTCCGCGAGGACATCCCTTGTCCAGGGGAAGATGCCCACGTTTTCTATGGAGCCGTCGTCAATCTTGATGATGAGTATCCTGTCATCTTCACTCAGCGGGGGCAGGGCGCCAAGGTACAGATCAAAGACCCTGTGATCGAGGGTCGTAAAAAAGAAAAGGGAACAAAGAACGGAAATCAATACCGGTACAAAAAGAAACTTGTATTTCTTCAGCATTTTTCAGCCTCTCCTGAATAAATTGGCTGTTCCAAAACTTCATTTTTGGAACAGCTTCCCTGGATTTATCTTACCATTGTAGCCGCTATATCGAAACAATAGTCGCCGAGTTTTTCGATGCGGCGGACCAGGTCGATAAAGAGGAGTTCTGTTTTTACGTCGACACCCGCTTCAATGCGCTTGCGGCCCAGCTTGCGGAGCCTGTTGCGGGACCTGTCGATCTTCTCCTCAAGTTCGCGGGCATGATCAATCTGTTCCGGCGTCAGGCGCCGTCCCAGGTATTTGCGCACCAGGGAAAGAAAATCTTCCACAAGGTTCAAATAGGGGACAAGGGCTTCCATTTCCCTGCCTTTGAAGATACGGTTCTTCCGGACGCTCCGTTCAAGCAGAAGGCCGACGCTGTAGCAGTCGTCGGTCATGTCCTCAAGATCGGCAATTATGCGCAGAAGCCGCGACACCCGGCGTTCCGAACGGGGATTGAGCTGCTCGCGGGTACATTCGATAAGAAACGAGGTAAGGGTTTCGCGCATTTCATCGGCGTATGCTTCCTTCCTTTTCATTTCCGCGGTAAGGGCGGTAACGGCTTCTTCCCTGTTTTCGTTTTCACGCAGGGTTTTCAGCATCGCGCTTGCCTGGGCGTACATGGAGGAGGCAATGCCCGCCATGTCCCGAATCTCCTTTTCCGCCCGCAGAACGCCAAGTTCCGGCGTATCCTGCAGGGAAGCGGATCGGAATACAAAGTGATAGTGATCGGATATTTCGTTTTCCGGCGCCGCATCGTTTTTGATGATAAAACAGACCAGGCCGGCGAACTGTCTGACAAAGGGGATAAATATAAGCGTACAGAAAATATTGAACACCGAATGGAACATCGCAAGATGCGCGGCCACGCCGGTTCCGTCCGGGGAGCCGGGGGTAAAGATATCGACCAGCATAAGGAGCGGCCTGAAAAGCATCAGCACAATAAGGCTGCCCGCCACGTTAAAGAGTACATGTACCAGCGCGGTCTGCTTTGCCGCCGTCCGCGCGCCGATGGCGGCGAGTATCGCGTCGATGGTGGTGCCGATGTTGGCGCCCAGGATCATGGCGGCTGCCATTTCGTAATTGATGACCTGCCTGAAGGCCAGGGTGATTACCAGGGTAATGGAGGCGGCGGAAGAGTGGATCAGAAGGGTTACCACCGTTCCGATTCCGAGGCTTAATAAAATCGCGGTAAGGCCCATCCTGGAAACTTTCCCGATGGATTCAAGCGAATCGGGACTGACGGCGGGCAGCGATTCGTTGAGGAGCTGCAGCCCCAGAAAGATAAAGCCGAACCCCAGAAAGGCCTCGCCCCAGGCCTGGTGCTTCCATTTGAGCGTCCTGACGAGGAAGCCGATGCCGATGGCGGGCAGGGACAGGGAGGCGATGTCAAAATTAAAACCGACGAGGGAAACAATCCAGGCCGTGGTGGTGGTGCCGATATTGGCCCCCATGATTACCCCGATGGCCTGGGTCAGGGTAAGGAGGCCGGCGTTTACAAAGGACACCAGCATGACCGTGGTGGCCGAGGATGACTGTACCAGGGTGGTTACCACAAAACCGGTAAGGACGGCGACAAAGCGGTTCCGGGTCATAAAGTTGAGGGCCTGCTGCAGCCGATCCCCGGCGGCCTGCTGAACGCCGTCGCTCATCACCTTCATCCCGTACAGGAAAAGGCAAAGACCGCCGCTTACCCGGAGTAAAACCATAACCATTGTCATACCAGGGCATATTACCAGTTTTTTTATCAAAATGGAAGGATGAATACCCGGCATGGACGGCCTTCGCGCGCTGAAAAAGATCAGGACGAAAGCAGGCGGAAAAACACTCCGATATTTCAACCCCCGGCGGGGAACTTCATTCCGGCTTTCTGGCGCGTATGGGACGCAGGTCGGTGTCTTTTACCCTGGAGGGATCATCAATGCCGGCGGGAAGCTCCCGGCCTTCCTCGTATTCCACGTCCTCTTCTTCAAACAGCCCGGCCTGGGGGGGCGCCGCGTCGGTTCTGGCAACTTCGTCGTTCTCAAGGCGGACCGAGATAACCTTGGTAACGCCGGACTCTTCCATGGTAACGCCGAGGAGAGTGCCCGCGCCGATGACGGTTTTCCTGTTATGGGTAATTATGATGAACTGGCTTGTGCCGCTGAACTCGCGGAGGAGCTGCACAAAGCGGCTGACGTTCTGCTCGTCGAGGGCGGCGTCGATCTCGTCGAGGAGGCAGAAGGGGCTGGGCTTTACCATGTAAGTGGCAAAAAGCAGGGCCACCGCCGTCATGGAGCGCTCGCCGCCGGAGAGCAGGCTGATATGCTCCAGCTTTTTGCCGGGCGGCTGGGCGAAAATTTCTATGCCCGATTCCAGAACGTGGTTCGGGTCGGAAAGATGAAGCTCCGCCCGGCCGCCGCCAAAGAGACGGCGGAACATATTGTGAAAATTTTTCCGTATCCTGTTGTAGGTGTTGACGAAGATATCCGAAGATTCGGTGCGTATCTCCGAGGTAAGGTCCTCAAGGTCTTTCCTGGCTTTTTCAAGATCGGCCATCTGGCTGCTGAGGAAATCGTAGCGTTCCCTGATTTCGATAAATTCTTCCGGGGCCATAAGGTTTACGGAACCAAGCTCGCGCATCTGCGCCCGTGAGGCAGCCAGCTTTTCCCGAAGTTCCGCGGGAAGGGCGGTGATTGTAAATATCCGTTCCTCAAATTCCATTAAATCCCTTGAGTGGGTTTCGCGGAAGTTGTCCTGGATGTTTTTTATCTCCGTTTCCGCCTGCACAAGCTCAAGGTGAATCTTCTCAAGCGATTCCTGCACTTTGGCCAGCTCCGCCGTCCGCTTTTTGATCAGTTCCTGCCTGCCCGCGACATCCCTGTTCTGCTTTTGAATGTCCTTCTCAAGCTTTTCAAGATCGGCGGTGAGTTTCTTTCCCTTTTGTTCTATTTCCGCAATTTCTTCTTCGGTGTCCCTGATCCTTTCGTCGATTTCCTCCAGGCGCCGGCGGTCAAGAAAAAGTTCGTCCCGGATGTTCTTGAGCAGCGCCTCCTGGCCGGCAAGCTCCCGCCGTATAAGGCGCGCCTGTTCTTCGGCGGACTGCGCCTGGGCGCCCATCTGCGCCCTGCCGACCCGCAGGTCCTCCAGGGTTGCCCGGTATTCGTCGATCTTCGCGCCCAGGCTGACGTTGTCGCCCCTGAGGGTTCTGATGCTTTCGCGTCTTTCTTCCATGCCGTCCCTGGCGTTCCGTATCTTCGCGTCAAGGGCGCGTTTTTTGGTGATGATCCCTTCGGGGGCGAGAAACTCGTCGATGAAGGCCGGCGTTGTTTTCCGGTAACTTTCAAAAAGGGCGCCGGCCCTGTCCGCGTCCGCCGCCGCGTCTGCCAAGCCCGCGGCAAGCGTTTCGGCGAGGCGCGTCAGCTCCTCCGGATCAAGGCCGCCCCCGGCGGCGGCCCGTTCCGCGCAGGCCGCCAGATCGCGGAGAAGGGTTTCGCGGCCGGAGAGCAGGGTGCGCAGCCTACCGAGGGTCCCGGCAAGGGCGGCCTCGGCGCCGCGCCGTTCCGCCGCGGAATAGCCCGCTTCCCTCAGGCCCGTGTCCAGGGCCGCTACAATGTCGTCGGTTATCTTTTCAAGTTCCTTCCCGTGGACGGCCTGCTCCTTTTCGAGGGAACGTATCTCTTCCTCCATCCTGAGCACGGCCTTTTCGTTTTCGCCGATCCGCGCCGCCGCAAGCTGGATATTCTCCTCAAAGGCTCGGATGTTGTTTTCTATGCCGGCGGCCTTTTTGCGCAGATCCCGAACCACGCCGTCCTGCTCCTCCGCGTCCCCGGTCAGCTCGCCAATCCTGATCCCCGCCTGTTTCTCCCGGCCTTCGTTCTGTTCCGCCCTGATCTTTATCGTGCCCCGCTGCTCGCCAAGGAGCCGCGCTTCCTTTTCACGGGAATTTTTTTCCAGGGCAAGGCCGTAGATATTTTTCTGAAATTCCACCAACTGCCCTTCCATGGAGTTTACTTCATCCATGTTTTCTTCCAGGGCCTTGTGGTCCGCTTCCATCTCGCCGCGGATTCTGTCGCGCTCAAGGCTGCGGCGGTTCAGGGTTTCCTTCCGCTCATCCCGTTCGTATTTGAAATGCTTGAGGCGCAGAAGCTGGATATCCAGTTCGTAATTGAAAATTTCGTCCCGCAGGGCGCGGTATTTGAGGGTCTTTTCCGACTGCACCCTGAGGCTGTCGTAACCGCGTTTTACCTCACCCAGTATAAGCTCAACCTGGCGCATGTTCTCTTCGGTCTTTGCCAGATTCCGCCCGGCCTCGGCGCCGCGCACTTTAAAGCGCGTGATTCCCGCGGCCTCCTCAAAGAGGTAGCGCCGTTCGTCGGGTTTGGAGGAGAGAATCTGATCGATCTTTCCCTGCTCCATTACCGAGTAGGCCGCCTTGCCTACGCCGGTGTCCCAGAAAAGCTCCCGTATCTCCTTGAGCCTGACCGGCGCCGTATTGATGAAATACTCGCTTTCGCCGGAGCGGTAGAGGCGCCGTTTTATTTCAACCTCGGGCATGTCCAGGGGCAGGAGTCCCGCCTCGTTTGCGAGGGTCAGCGTGACTTCGGCGACGTTCAGGGCTTTGCGGTTCTCCGTCCCGTTGAAGATGACGTCTTCCATTTTTTCGGCCCGCAGGGATTTTGAACCCTGTTCCCCCAGCGCCCATTTGACGGCGTCGACCACGTTTGATTTTCCGCAGCCGTTGGGCCCCAGCAGCGCGGTGATGCCGTCGCAGAATTCGACTTCGGTACGGTCGGCGAAGGACTTGAAGCCTAATATGGTAAGGTGTTTCAGAAACAACGTAAACTCCGTATAGACCGCCCGCGGGTACCGGGGCGGAGTCCGCCAGTTTTCAGGGTATCCGGGCCTGTTCCAAAAACCGAATTTTCGGAACGGCCTCATCCCTTTTTGTTTTTTGCGGAACTTGTCCGAAAACCGGAGTTTCCGGACGACTCTAATGTAGCATTGAGGCCGGACTCCGTTCAAGCGCCGCGGAGGCAGGGCGGGCGTCACAGGTAAAAACTCAAACCAGTATACTTTGCCGCGGGTACCCCTGCCTGGCCGGGGGCTAGACGGTCGTGGCCTTCTTTTACGCACGCTTTGGCGTGGCCTTTTCTCCCTCACGCCGTGCGCCCCCGGTCAGGCAGGAGGTACCCGTGGTACAGACATTTGTTTTAAGCTTTCGTCAAAGTTTTTACCAGTCCGCCATAAACAGGGAAGAACCAAGGTACAGGGCACCCTGTTTTTCCCCGCCCGGGTACTTTCTCCCGGTACATGCGCTCACCCTGCCGGAAACAGGGAAGAGTCAAGATACAGGGCAATGTGCGGTGGCTGGCACCCTGTTTTTCCCCTCGCGGGCTGGCGCCATAGGTGATCTCAAAACAAAAGGCTGTAT
>JAISND010000270.1 GCA_031276615.1 Treponema sp.
CGATATTTCCCTTTTTACCGCCAACGAGGATTACGGAAACGATGCTACGGTTTTTTTCAATACCCTTTCCGGCTATTCCGCGGTTTACGCGATGAACAAGCTGATAATGGCGCCGTGGTTCCTGAAGCGGTCCCTTCTTGAACTTATAGAGCGTGAAACCCGCCGCGCCGAAGAAGGCGCTCCGGGAAAAATTCTTGCCAAGATGAACGCCCTCGTGGACGCCGATGTGGTCAAGGCCCTGTACAGGGCCTCGCAGGCCGGTGTAACGGTGCGCCTTAACGTCCGGGGCATCTGTATCCTCGTCCCCGGACTCAAGGGCGTTTCAGATAACATAACGGTAACGAGCATTGTGGATCATTACCTGGAACATTCCCGGATATTCTGTTTTAACAACGGCGGTGCGGAAGAACTGTACATTTCAAGTGCCGACTGGATGCCCCGGAACCTGGAACGGAGGGTGGAGCTTCTTGTTCCGATCATGGATCCGGCGGTAAAAGACGAAATCAGGAAAATGCTCGACTGTTATTTCAGGGACACGGCCCGCGCGTGGAATCTCGAACCCGACGGAAGCTGGAAGCGCCCGAAGGCGGAAAAACCTTTTGAGGCCCAGGCGGCGCTTCTCGCGATGGTCGCGGAAAAAGCGGAACAGCCCTGGAAGACAAGACAGGAACTTGTTGTACGCCGTTCGGCCCAGACGGAACAAAAGTGAAGCGGATTATCCTTAAACCGGGCGAAGAATGCAGAATACAACGGGGACATCCCTGGGTGTACCGCAGCGAGATCGATGCCGTGCTTGCCGATCCGGGTTCCGGCAAAGCAGGAACTCCGGGTTCCGCTAAAACCGAACCTCCGGGTTCCGGCAAAAACCAAAAGGATCCCTGGGCGGATCTTGAACCGGGGGAATGCGCCGATGTGGAGTCTTCGCCGTTTTACCCTGACGGAACAAAAAGGCCTCATCCGCAATTTCTCGGAAGGGCAATCGTAAACCCGGAATCCCAAATCGTCGCCCGCATCTACAGTTCCTCCAAAGAAGGCCTTGACAAGGGTTTTTTCAAACGCCGCATTCGGGAAGCCCTGGAACGGCGCCTTGACTCGGGCTGCGATCTTTTCCGGGATTCGTTCCGCGTTGTTTTTGGAGAGGCCGATTTTCTCCCCGGCCTTATCGTAGACCGCTTTGTGGGAGTACCCGCTGATTCCGTCAAGGCCGGCTTTCCCGTCGAAGATCCCATCGAAGCCGGTTCTCCCGCCGGGACGGCCGCCTTCCGGTCCTGGCTTTCCGTACAGTTTCTTGCCAGGGGGATGGATCTTCGTAAAGCAACAATCGTCGAGGCCCTTGAAGAAGTTCTTTCGTCCCCGTTATGGCCGGGCGAAACGGCGTTGGGCGGACCGGAAGGCATTATCGAAAAATCCGCCCCGGTACGGACGCTTGAAGGGCTGCCGCTTTACGACGGTCTTATCCGGGGAAATTTTCCTGAAAACGGCGCGGTCATTGCGGAAAACGGCTTTTTTTTCCATGCCGATTTGATCGGCGGCCAAAAAACCGGGCATTTTCTTGACCAGAAAGACAACAGGCGGCGGACGGCCGAATACGCCGCCCTCCTTGCCGCCGGACATGACGGACAAGAGAGGCCTTTCCGTATCCTCGACTGTTTCTGTTATACGGGCGCTTTTGCCGTATACGCCGCGAAGGCCGCCGCGCTCGTTGCGCCGCGTGAGCCGGGCCCCCGTTGTCCGGTACAGGTGACGGCCGTTGACGTTTCGGCGGCGGCGCTGAAACTGCTGGAGAAAAACGCGGCGCTTAACGGTGTTGCCGCAGAAATCGAAAGCGTCGAGGCCGACGTTTTCGATTTCCTCAGTAAAGCCTGCCGGCGGCGGGAGCGATACGATTTGATAATCCTTGACCCGCCGGCTTTCGCCAAAAACCGCGCCGCCCTGGAAAACGCCCTGCGGGGTTACAAGGAAATCAACATGAGGGCATTGCGGCTCCTCGGCAAAGGCGGGTTACTGGTCAGCTGTTCCTGTAGTCACGCTCTTGATGAAAGCCGCTTTAAACAGATGATCGCGGGAGCGGCCGCGGACGCGGAAAAACGGATCGTCCAGGCGGATTTCCGTTATCAGGGGGCGGATCATCCCGTACTTGCCGGCTACGACGAATCACTTTACCTTAAGTGCGGATTCTACCGGGTTGTCCGCTAAGATCTTTCCGCCGAAAGCTCCGGCGTTAAGGCTCGTATCATGCCCCTATAGCCGGGGGTCCACCGTCTCGTTTTCCAGGGCCAAAACCGCGAACACACATTCGTGCAGGCGGTGAAAGGGTTCCCGCCGGACAAAGCGTTCCAGGGATTCCATACCGAGGGCAAACTCCGCCAGGGCGAGGCGGCGTTTTTTCGTCAGGGAACGGCGGCGCAGGCGCTCCAGTTTTTCGAGGGCCGTGTATTCGGGGCCATAGATGATCCGCAGGTATTCCCGGCCCCGGCATTTGACCGCGGGCTGGAGGAGTTCCGTTCCCCGGCGGACGATAAAATCCAGGGGCTTTACCACCATGCCCTCCCCGCCGGAACCGGTCAACCGAAGCCACCAGTCCGTTGCGGCGGCGACAGACGCTCCATCCTGCAGGTCAACGGCGATGTGGCGGGTGGCCATAAACAGGGGGTCCCCGCCGGTCATGTATTGCCGGATGGTCTCCAGATGGGAGAGGTGGTTCTCATCGTTCCAGACCCTCCCCTCGGTGGCCAGGATATGGAAGGGGGCGATACGATAGTCCTCAATCGAAGACACGTTCCAGCAGTAACGGCGGTACGCATCGGTGTACCGGTCAAGACATTCCTTCCGCGCTTCAAACCGTTCCAGTATCCCGGGAATATGCATGTCTGTGGGCGGTCCCGGCTGGGCATCCGGCGGCGCAGCCCTTGCCGGGCCATGGAGGGCAAGAGCCGCTTTCAACGCGGCGATACTCGCAGTAAGGCCGTCCCTCCCGGCCCTTCCCGCAGGCGCGTACTGTTCCAGGAGCAGCGCCCGGGCCTTGGCGGACCAGGGCATCAGTTCCGTGTCCAGGCACACCCAATCGGTGCCGAATCGTTCCCAAAACCCGCTTCGATCAAGGACATTCCCCAGGCGCTCAAGGAGGGCAGCCTCCGTCCCGGCATCGGCGGGGTCAAAAAAATGCCGGCCCGTCCGGGTGTGGATGATCCCTTGGGAACCGTCGGTTACGCCGAAGCGTTCCGCCGCGGTTTTCCCGCTCCGACACAGGACAATAACCGCCCGGGACCCCATGTG
>JAISND010000033.1 GCA_031276615.1 Treponema sp.
CAGCCCGGATCTCCCAGAACCGTAAACGAATTAACATCATCGATCGGGGTAAAACAACGATTTATAATCTGAACACCGTTTTTCATGAAAAATGTTTCCTTATCTTTTATAGTGGCATAAATACGCTAAATTTGATAGTATGAATCCTTATGACAACTATCGTCGATTCTACGCCGGGAGGCGCGGCGCTGCTGGGTGATGAAGCCCTTGCCCTGGGGGCGATTCACGCGGGGCTGTGCGCCGCCTACGGGTATCCGGGGACGCCGTCAACGGAAATAATGGAGTACCTCCAGGCCGAGGCTGCCCCGGAATTTACCGCCCGCTGGTGTGTCAACGAAAAGACCGCCGTTGAAGCCGCCCTGGGGGTTTCATTTGCCGGCCGCCGCTCCCTGGTCACGATGAAACACGTGGGGCTTAACGTCGCCGCCGATCCGTTTCTCAACGGCGCCCTTCTGGATATCAGGGGCGGCCTGGTTATCGCCGTCGCCGACGATCCGGGCATGCACAGTTCCCAGTGTGAGCAGGATTCCCGGTTCTACGCCTCGTTCGCGATGGTTCCGTGCCTGGAACCCCGGAGCCAGCAGGAAGCCTACGACATGGCCCGCGAGGCTTTTACGCTCTCCGAGCGTTTTCATGTTCCGGTTCTGATCCGTCTTGCCACGCGGCTTTCTCATGCCCGCTCGTCAATCAAAACGGAAAAACCGGAAAACCGGCCGCGGGAACAACTGCCGCCGGAACAACGGAACTTTCCCTCCAAAACGGACAACAAAAGCGGCTGGATGCTGCTTCCCGCCCACGCCCGGAAAAACTACGCGGCCCTTATCGAAAAACAGAACGATCTTGAAGCCTGGTCGGAAGGCCATGCTGAAAAAAATCTGGAACTTTCCGCGGACACCAAAAAGGCCCCGTTTGCGGTGATCAGTTCCGGCCTGGGGGGAAACTATTACGAGGAAAACCTCCCCGATCTCAAAGTCCGTTACGGCTGTATCCCATCCCGGCTCCACATAGAAGCCTATCCCCTGCCGGTCTCGTCGATTATCCGGCTCTGCGAATCCGTAACGGGCGGGCCCGGCGATGCCGGCGGGGAAGTCCTTGTCATTGAGGAAGGACAACCGTTCATCGAAGAAAAGCTCCGGGGCATTTTGCCGCAAACCATACGGATTCGCGGCAGGCTGGGGGCCGGGGCGGCGCTTCCCCGAACCGGGGAACTTGACCCCGACAATGTCCGCGCCGCCCTGGGCCTTGACCCCCGGCCCGGTGTCCCGGACACCCTGAAGTTTTCCGCGCTGCCCGGAAGGCCCCCCCAGCTCTGCGCGGGCTGTCCCCACGCGGACAGCTACGAAACCATTAACCGGGTGGTCGCGGAACTGGACGCCGCGCCGGGCCATCCGAACGTGGCGGTCAATTCCGATATAGGCTGCTATTCCCTGGGGGCTTCTCCGCCCTACTCCGCCATCGAGTCAATTGTCTGCATGGGGGCCAGCATAGGCATGGCCCGGGGCGCCGCCGACGCCGGCCTCCCCTACACGTTTGCCGTGATAGGGGATTCCACGTTTATTCATTCAGGTATCACCGCCCTTATCGACGCGGTTCAGGCAAATACCCCGATGACGGTGATCATTCTCGACAATTCCATCGTCGCGATGACCGGCTGCCAGCCAACCGCCGTAGCTTCGGACAGGCTCAAGGCCCTGAGTCTCGGACCCGGCCTTGATCCAGCCCATTACGCGGAACTCGACGCCCGTAAACAGCGCCTTGAGGAAAACGCCGCCCGCCTGAAACAGGAAGCCGCTTACCGGGGGCTTTCCGTCGTGGTTTTTCGGCGTGAATGTCTTGAGGCGGCACGAAAACGGATTAAAGCGGCGAAAAAACAAGCGGCTATGGAGCAATCCCCGTAATCGTACTATACTCTTTCCGTGCGGCAAAAACTCAGCGTTTCGGAGCTTACGGGCCTCATCAAACTCAGCCTTGAGGAAGGCTTTCCCTCGGTACTGGTCGAGGGGGAACTTTCCAACTGCAAGCCTTCCAGTACCGGACATTTTTATTTTTCGATGAAAGATCCGGGGGCGAAAATCGACGCGGTAATGTTCAAAAACCGCCTGCCCTATCTGAGCTTTGAGCCACGCGACGGCATGCTGGTGCGTTCCCGGGGACGGATATCCGTGTATCCCCAGAGGGGGAACTACCAGCTTATCGCCGAGGAGATGGAACTGGCCGGCCAGGGAGACATCCTGGTAATGCTTGAAAACCGCAAGCGGGCCCTTGCCGCCGAAGGCCTTTTCGACGCCGAGCGGAAAAAGCCTATTCCCCGTTTTCCCGAAACCGTCGCCGTGGTAAGCTCTCCCACGGGGGCGGCGGTACAGGACATACTCAACATACTCCGCCGCAGGGCGGAGGGGATCAACGTGATCATCCTCCCCGCCCCGGTACAGGGGGCCGACGCGGCGCCGATTATCGCCCATCGCATCGAACAGGCAAACCGCTGGAAGCTTGCCGACGTGATCATCGTCGGGCGGGGCGGCGGCGCGCTTGAAGACCTGCTCCCTTTTTCAGAGGAAGTTGTGGTCAGGGCCGTGGCCGAGTCGGAGATTCCCGTGGTGAGCGCCGTGGGCCACGAAATCGACAACGCCCTTTCGGATTTGGCCGCCGATCTCCGGGCCCCCACGCCGTCGGCCGCGGCGGAATTGGTAAGCGCCCGGCGGGGCGAGGCGCTCGAAACGGTAAAGGCCGCGGCCCGGAACATGACGGAAAGCATAACGGACAGAATTGACCGGGCGCGGCTTCTGGCAAAGCCGTTCAGCCTTGAAGACCTGGAATACCGGTTCCGGGCGATTTTGCAACCCCGGCTTATCCGCCTTGACGACGCGAAAGAAGGACTGCTCGAAAGCCTTTCCGGCCGCGTCGCCGATCTGCGCCGCAGGCTGGAACTTGCCGCCGCCGTTCTGGAAGCGGGAAGTCCCCTGGCGATACTGGAACGGGGCTTTGCCGTAGTAACGCGCGAAGAAAACGGAGAAGTCCTGCGCAGGGCGGCCCGGACCGCGGCGGGCGACAGGCTCCGGATCAGGCTTATGGAAGGAACCGTAGAGGCCCGGACGGAAGGGATTGTTAATCCTGTTCCTGTTAACACTGAAAATTAACACAATGGCGTAGCAGGGGGAATCATGAAGAATTTTGAGGAGCGGCTTGAGCGGCTTGAAAGCCTTGGAGAAGCGATACGGAAAACGGATCTTCCGCTGGAAGAAGCCCTCAAGGCCTTTGAGGAAGGCATTAAGCTTGCCAGATCCCTTGAAAAGGATCTTGAAAAAGTCGAAAGCCGCATTGAGATACTGATGAACGGCCCCGAGGCGAAGGCCGAAGAAAGCCCGGAACTTGATCTTTTCGACACGGAAAACCGGTGATCCACATACAGGTACTTCCGCCGGAAGAAGCGAAAAAGATCGCCGCGGGAGAGGTGGTTGACAGGCCCGCCGCCCTGGTTCGGGAATTTATCGACAACGCGATAGATTCCGGGGCTTCTTCCGTGGAGCTTTCGATCGAAGGCGGCGGAATACGCAAAGTCGAGGTAAACGATAACGGATCGGGGATGTCAAAGGAAGACCTCGCGCTCTGTGTCAAAACCCACGCCACAAGCAAGATACGTTCCGTTGACGACCTTTCCCGTACAACAAGCCTGGGCTTTCGGGGCGAGGCCCTTGCCGCCGCCGCCGCGGTCGCCCGGCTGGAAATACTCAGCGCCGCCGAAACCGGTGAGGCATGGCTTCTTGAAACCGGCCCCCTGCCCGCCGGAACCGCGAATCCGCAGTCTTCGCCGGAGCGCATCAGCCCCGGCAACCGCGTCCGGGGAACCAGCGTCCGGGCCTTCGGCCTTTTCGACGCGATACCGGCGCGTAAACGTTTTCTCAAACGGGAAGGAAGCGAAGGCGCCCTGTGCAGGCAGATCTTCATTGAAAAGGCCCTTGCCTTTCCCGAAATCTCATTCCGCTTTGTCCAGGACGGCCGCTTGAAGATTCACGTTTTGCCGCAGAACAAAACGATTTTACCCCGGGAAAAAACGATTCCGCCACAGGACAAACCGGTTTCGCCTGACACTGAAACCGGTTACAGGGCCCGTTTCGCCGCGCTTGTTCCCGCTGCAAACGAAAGCCAATTCCTCCACGAGCTCCACGCCGCCGGAAACGGTTTTTCCGTAACGGTGGTATTCGGAGGCCCCGAGCTGTTCCGCCACGACAGAAGGCAGCAGTATGTTTTTGCGAACAGAAGGCGGATTCAGGATTATGGCCTTATGCAGGCCCTGGAATACGGACTCGCGGGTTTTTTCCCCAACGGGAGCCATCCCGTCGGAGCCGTTTTTGTTGACGTAGACCCGGCCCTCGCCGACTTCAACATACATCCGGCCAAGCGTGAAGTACGCTTTGCCGATCCCGGGGCGATACACCACGCCGTTACTTCCACGCTTGTCAACTACGTCCGAAACGCCGCAGGCCGTTTCCACGCGCCGGGCCGGGATTCGCCGCCGGGCGAACCCGTCCCAGAGTTGCGTTTCCCGGCGGACCGCCCGGTAGACCGCCCGGGGGGCTACGGTGAAAGGTCCGGCAGGCTCGCGATGGAAGCTTTGCTGGAACGGAAGGATGAGTTTGGCGCGCTGCTGCGCCGTTCCGGCCCTGACTGGTCAAAACTCGGAATGGACGCGGATTTCGCCGAAACCGGAACGGCGTCCGCCGGAGAGGCTGCCGCCGCATACGCGGCCGCCGAACTGGGAACCGCGTATTCGGAAACGGACGGGCGCCGGGACGGAACCTTACATCTTGTGGGGAGGGTCTTCGGCCTTTTTATTATTGTGGAAAAAGGCGACAGGATTTTTATCATCGATCAACACGCCGCCCATGAACGGATCCTCTACGAGCGCTTTCTGTCAAAACCGAT
>JAISND010000041.1 GCA_031276615.1 Treponema sp.
CATTTCCCGCATGCGATCCGCGGCGGCAAAATCGGATTCGGCGCGGCTTGCGTCGCCCATCTTCCGCAGTATGCTGCCGCGGCTGGCGTAGGCGTCCGGGGAATCGGGCTGCAGCCTGATTGCCTGGTCAAGATCGGCGAGGGCCTTGCCGTAATCGCCCTTGTTGAACCAGGCGTTTCCCCGGTTGTGGTAGGCCAGGGCATAATCGGGTTTTATCTTGATGGCCTCCGAATAATCGCGGATGGCGCGGTCATCGTCTTCTTTCCGGTACCAGGCGTTTCCCCGCTGGTTAAAGGCCGCGGCGTTTCGGGGTTCCAGTTTCAGCACCCTGGAATAATCCTCAATTGCCCGGTCATGGTCGCCCTGCCGGGCAAAGGCATGGGCGCGGTTAAACCAGGCGCCGGCGTAATCGTTTTTGAGCTGCAGGGCGCGGGAATAATCCTCTATGGCCTTTGCCGTGTCGCCGCGTTCCGCGTAAACGTAGCCCCGGTAGTTGTAGAGTTCCGGAAGATCCGGTTTGAAGCGCAGGGCGCGGCTGTAATCGTCAATGGCCCTGCCGGCGTCCCCCTTTTTCCGGTACGCGTTTCCCCGGCCCGTATAGGCCTCGGCGTAATCCGCCCTGAGATCCAGGGCCCTGTCGTACTCGGCGATTGCCCTGTCGTACTCCCCCTTCCGGTAGAACTGTTCCCCGGCCAGGAAGGAGATGCGGTACTGCTCCATGCCCATCTGCCCGAGCAGTTCCTGATCGATGTGCCTGAAGCCCGACGGGTCAAGCTCCGCGAAATTGACGCCGAAGGCAGGCGGGGGATTTTTGAAACCGCCCGCGCCGGGCAGGGGACGGTAGGTGAAGGAGATTTCGGAGAAGCCGTTGTTGCGCAGTTCCGCGCCGCGGGTTTCCCTGTGGCTGTTGCGGTAGACAATGCTGACCGTGTAAGTCCCCTCGGGGAGTTTCAGGCTCACGCTTTCGGGGGAATCAAGATACCGGCTTGCGGCGGCCGTCCCGCCGGCGGCCGTGACGGTAACCGTTCCCGGAAAGAGGGCGCTGACGCGCAGTTCCCCCTGTTCAAGGAAGCGGTCGATTAAGGGGAAGTCCCGCTCCGGCGGCGAAACGCGGAACCAGGGGCCGGCCGCCGCGCCTCCCGCGCGGGAAACAAAAGCCGCCGCGCTGACAAAACGCGGCGGGCCGGACGCGCCGCCCTCCGCGGCCCCGGACACGGCGGCCAGGGCCGTGGAAACGCCGGGGGCCGGCATGGCGGCTAATGCCCGCGGGCCGAGCCGCTCCAGGAGCCGGTCAAAGGCGCCGGCGGCAGCGGCGGAGTCCGCGCCGAAGTCCGCAAGTTCAAGCAGCAGCAGGGTGTTCCGGGTTTTCAGCCGGAGAAGGTTCGCGGCGATATCCCGCTTGCCGACGCTTCCCTTCCTGCCTTTACCCTTGACATTGGCAAAGTAAAAATCGCCCCGCCCGTCCAGACCGGCGCGTCCCCCAAGGCAGAGTACGAATACATCGTCCGGCCTTATTCCGGACCCGAGATCCTCAAAGATCCGGCTGAATCCGGTTTTGTTGAATTCCGCTTCCGGCAGCCTGAAAATTTCCACGCCCGAGTAGAGCGCGCCGGCTTTCTGCCGCAGCAATATCTCCCCGGCGGAAGGCGGGGCCGGCGATTCCCCGGCAGGGGATCGCGGCGCTTCGCCCGCCGCGCCCGCAAAAAGCGCGTAAAGCGCGGGCTTCGGCGCGGCCGGAGCGTCCGCCGCCGCGAAGGATTCCGCCGCCTGTCTGCCGCCCGGCGATGCTGCGCCGCCCGGGGGCCGGGCCGGGCCGAATTCGATCCAGCTCCGCGCGGATTCGACGCTCATCGCCCGGTTGAAGGCCGAAACCCCGACGGCGCTGTCGCCTTCTTCCGGCAGGGTATAGACAACAAGATCGTAACAGGTTTTGCCTTCCTCCCGGTATTCTCCCAGCGCGGTTTCGGCGATGTCAAAGAGGCCCGCGGGAATCTCACGCCCCGCCCTGTCACGGCGGTACAGGGCAAGCATCCCCGCCCCGCCCTTCCCCGCTTTTACCTTTACCTCAAGGACAGGCCCGCCTTCAACCGTTTGCAGATCCGGGGAAATGCGGAAACTTGCCTGCGGCGGCGCGTTTTTTTTCAGCAGCCCGGCAAAGGCGGAACCCGCCGCGCCGCCCTTGCCCGCGAGCGATTTTGCCAGCAGATCGGGCCGGCGGAGGACTTCCGAAAACTGGTTCAGCTTCCAGGTTTCTCCCCCGGCGCTGACCGTAACAAGCGACGCGCCGCGGGGCGAAGCGCTGTAATAGCCTTCGGGAACAATGCCAAGCCACTCGCCGTTGTCGAACGCGTAGAAGCGGAACAGTTCCCGCTTTGAGAGGGCGTCAAGCAGAACGATGCCGCCGTCGCCGGAAGGGACGCTGCGGGCCGCCCGGCCGCCGCCGTAAAGGGACAAAAAATCTTCGGGGCCAAAGGCCGCGTCTCCGGCGGACAGGGGGGACAGGCCCTCCGCCGCGCGTTCCGCGCCGCGGACAGGGGCGGCGGGGGCAAGGGTAACCGGGACGGGCTTTCCGCCGCAGGCCGAAAAAACGCCAAGGACGCAGAAGATGGCCGCGATTCGGAAAAAACCGTATTTCATGGACGCTTCCCTGATTTTTCGGCCTGGCCTGTTTGGAATTTAAATACCGCCGGCCCCTGTTTTTTAAACTTCCACCCTTTCATTGAGCACATTCCACTGCGTGCAAACGCCCTCCCCGGCAGGTTCCACGCGCAGGATCGAGAGGCCGCAGTTTGCCGTGGGGAAAAGGGGGAACCAGCGGCGGCAGCCGAAGGTGGTTTTGAGGAGCCACTGGATAAGGCCGCCGTGACTTACGGCGATTACCTTTTCCGCGCGGCACTGGACGGCGGCGTCCCGCAGCGCGGCCCAGGCGCGCAGGGCGCGTCCGTACAGGCCGGCCGAAGGTTCCGCGCCGGGAACGGCGTCCCAGCTGTGCGCCATGAAACGATCCCAAAGGGCAGCGTCCTCCATCCGCGCCTCTTCCCATCTTTTCCCCGACCACAGGCCAAGTTCCATCTCCCTGAGGTCTTCGATGAAAACCGGGGCGGGAAAACCGGCCGTTTCGGCGATGATCTCCGACGTTATCCGGGCGCGGCCAAGGGGCGAGGAAAAAAGCAGCGCCCTGCCCGAATTCACCGCGTCCGCGAGTTTTGCCTTGAGTCCGCGTCCCCGCGCCGCGGCCTGGGCGCGGCCTTTTTCGGAGAGGGAATACTCCCCCCTTCCCTGCAGAATTCCCGCGGCGTTTCCCTCGCTCTGTCCGTGACGAATAACATAAAAATCAACAGCCCTTTCGAGGGACGCAAAAAAATCCGCTTTCATCAGTAAAAAATCCTGATGTGCTCCACCGCCGCCCGGTGCTTCATCTTGAGAACCAGTATCTGATCCTGGGAGGAGTAGACCCAGCCCGAAGAATCGTAGCGCTCGAACTGGGGATCGGTACGATAGTCGATGTTGTAGAGCTGTATCTTGGTAAAGGGCCGCACGCCGCGGATCATCATGTGGTGGGTTTCGCCCATCGGGAAGGAAACCGAAATATCCAGCACGTTGCCGTCCTGCGCCGCGCTGACCGGCGAAGCGGCGGTCCATGCCCAGATGCCGTTTACCCCCGAACCGATTACCGCGGCGCGGGGACGGTATTCGCCGGAGCCGAGGATGCGGTAGAGCCGGGCGGCGCTCAGGCGGGTTCCCGGCGCTTCGCCGGATTTTTCGGCCTCCGGAAGTGCCAGGGTTTGAGGCACGGAACCGCTGCCGTCGCCAAGGGAAAGAACCGAAAGTATAAGCGAACGGCCCAGCGCCGCCCAGTCGTTATTGCCCGACCCTTCCGCCCATGAGCGCAGGGCCGCTCCCAGCCTGAGGTTAAATTCAATATCG
>JAISND010000123.1 GCA_031276615.1 Treponema sp.
CAGCTTTCCTGCCCCCGGTGCTGGAGCGAAAAAAGGCCGCAGTAAACCTGGGGAACGGCATCCTTTTCCGGATCCTTGCAGAAAACCCCGAAGACTCCGCACCCTTCACGCAATTTGTCTCCGCCTTCGCCCGGATACATCCCGTACCGGAAACTGTCCCTCCTGAGGACGCAATCCCCCCCGGTCCTGTCAAGTCCGCTGTCCACTGCCGGCCTCCGAAGCTATCCGCTTGTCCGGTTCATGATCTCGACATACGCTTCTTTTACATTTCCCATATCCCTTCGGAAGCGATCCTTGTCGGGTTTTTCACCGGTTTTGGCATCCCAGAAACGGCAGGTGTCCGGGGAAATTTCATCAGCCAATACCAGTTCCCCGGCGGCGGTCCGGCCGAACTCGAGTTTGAAGTCAACAAGTTTAATTCCGCGTTCGAGAAAGAAGGCCGAAAGAATATGGGAACTGTAGGCAACGCCGAATTCTTTAAAAACATCGGCGGCTTTCTTCATTATTTGTGAATCGGATTTTGATCCGAAAATAATGGCGGCTTGCATGCCCGGCCCTCCCATCCGCTGCGGCGTATAGGTCAAGTTACCACGCGGAGCGGGGGGAGGACAAGCCCTTCCGGCCTGACATTTCCGGCTTGTCCCATCGGCCTTCTTTTCTTATCTTATAAATGAAGGATAAAAATATGGATTATGAAAAGTTGACGATTAAAGCCCAGGAGGCGCTGAACGCCGCTTCCGGGATTGCGCAAAAGGAAGATCACGCCCAGATTGAGATTGAACATCTGCTCCTTGCCCTCCTGCGGCAGGAGGACGGCATTGTGCTGCCCCTCATCGAGCGGATTGGCGCGGATATTGAACGCGTTACCGGCGACACCGAAGCGCTCATCGCCAAAACCCCGAAGATCTACGGGGAAGCGGCGCAGCTCTACTTTTCTTCCGCCGCGTCAAAGGTTCTGGCAAAGGCGGAGTCCGAAGCCGCCGCCCTCAAGGACGAATACGTTTCCACCGAACACATTCTTGTTGCCATCGCGGCGGGTGAAGGAAAGGCCGCGGACATTCTCAAAAAGGCGGGGGTTACCAAAAACGCGATCCTCGGCGCCCTGAAAGGGGTGCGGGGAAACACCCGGGTGACCGACCAGAACCCCGAGGAAAAGTACCAGGTCCTCGACCGTTACTGCCGGGATCTTACCGCCCTGGCGCGGCAGGAAAAACTCGACCCCGTCATCGGCCGTGACGAGGAAATCCGCCGCTGCATGCAGGTGCTTTCCCGGCGTACCAAAAACAACCCCGTCCTTATCGGCGAACCGGGCGTGGGAAAAACCGCCATCGTCGAAGGGCTCGCCCGGCGCATCGTGGCGGGTGACGTGCCCGAAGGACTCAAGGGGAAAAAGCTCCTCGCCCTGGATCTGGGCGCGCTGGTTGCGGGGGCGAAGTTTCGCGGCGAATTCGAGGAACGCCTCAAGGCGGTTATTCACGAAGTCCAGGCCGCCGAAGGCAGGATCATTCTCTTTATCGACGAACTCCACACCCTGGTCGGGGCAGGCGCCGCCGAGGGCGCCACCGATGCCAGCAATTTGCTCAAGCCCGCCCTGGCCCGGGGGGAACTGCGCTGCATAGGCGCCACGACTCTGGACGAGTACCGCAGGCACATCGAAAAAGACGCCGCCCTGGAGCGGCGTTTCCAGCAGGTCTATACGCCCGAACCTTCGGTGCAAGACACCATCGCCATACTGCGGGGTCTCAAGGAACGCTACGAGGTGCACCACGGGGTGCGGATCAGGGACGAAGCCCTGATCGCGGCGGCGGCCCTTTCAAACCGTTACATCACGAGCCGTTTCCTTCCGGACAAGGCCATCGATCTTGTTGACGAAGCCGCGAGCCGCCTTAAAATGGAACTCGATTCCCGGCCTACCGAACTGGACAAGCTTGAACGGAAACTGCTGCAGCTCTCCATAGAAAGGCAGGCCCTTTCCCGCGAGGAGGACAAAACTTCCCGGGACCGGCTGGGCAAACTGGAAAAGGAAATCGCCGACCTCGGCGCGGAACGGGACGCCATGAACGCCCGCTGGGAAGGCGAGAAGAAGGACATCCGGAAGATCCGCGATCTCAAGATGCGGATCGAGGAGCTTAAAATCGAAGAAACCCGCTACGAACGGGAAGGCGATCTTTCCAGGGCCGCCGAGGTAAAGCACGGGAAGATTCCCGAAGCGCAGAAAAAACTTGCCCAGCTTACGGACCAGATGGAAAAGAAGCGGGACAGTTCCGGCGGCGGCGCGCTGCTCCGCGAGGAGGTAAGCGAGGAGGACATAGCCGGCGTGGTGGCCACCTGGACGGGCATCCCCGTTTCAAAGATGCTCGGCGGAGAGCTGCAGAAATATCTTGATCTCGAGAAGGTACTGGAGCAGCGCGTGGTTGGACAGGACGCCGCGGTGGAGGCCGTGTCCGATGCCATCAGGCGCAACAAGGCCGGCCTCTCCGACGCGGCCCGTCCCCTGGGGAGTTTTCTCTTCCTGGGGCCGACCGGCGTGGGCAAAACGGAGCTTGCCAAAACCCTGGCGGATTTTCTCTTTAACGACGAGAAGGCCCTGACCCGTATCGACATGAGCGAGTACGGCGAGAAACATTCGGTGAGCCGCCTCATCGGCGCGCCTCCCGGTTACGTGGGCTACGAACAGGGCGGCCAGCTTACCGAAGCGGTCCGCCGCCGTCCGTACAGCGTGATCCTCTTTGACGAGATCGAAAAGGCCCACCCGGAGGTTTTTAACGTGTTCCTCCAGATCCTTGACGACGGCCGCCTTACCGACGGCCAGGGCAGGGTGGTGGACTTCAAAAACGTGATCATCATTATGACCAGCAACCTCGGTTCGGACATGATCCTCGAAGCGGGGGAGGAAGAAAAGGCCGCGGGCAGGGGCGCGTCGAAAAAGGCGAAGGTTCTGAAAGATTCCCTTATGGAACTGCTCAAGCAAAGCTTCCGCCCCGAATTTTTAAACCGCATCGACGAGACGGTTATCTTCAACCGGCTGGGCCGGCCGGAGATCGGCAAAATCGTGGACATCCAGCTTGCCCGCCTCGCGGAACGTCTTGCGGACCGCAGAATCGGCCTTGTGCTTACGCCCGCCGCAAAGGAAACCATCGCCGGGCGCGGCTACGACCCGCTGTTCGGCGCGCGGCCCCTCAAGAGGACCATCCAGTCCGACCTTGAAAACCCGCTGGCAAAAATGGTCATCGGGGGGAAGGTAAAGGAGGGCGACACGGTTACCGTGGATTGCGGCCCCGCCGCCGATGGTTCGCTGCGCTTCAGCGCAAAGCCGCGTAAAAATTCACAGGCGTGAATTTTTACGCTCCGCAGGCCGCGGTCTTTAGTCCGGAAACAGCCCCGGCAGCAGGAAGAGGGCGGCAAATTCCCCGGCTTCGAAAGCGGTTCCGCAGGGCCGGGAGGGCAGGCGCGGAACCTTTTACTCTCCCATGCAGGTTCCCACCGCCACGGCGGTATCGATCATGTAATGATCCCCGGGAACGGTTTTGATCTTTCCTTCGGGAACGCTGAGCTCCACGGAGCCGATATCATTGCCCTGGAGGGCGACCATGCGGCCGTACCGGCCGCGCGCGAGCAGATCCGCGGCGGCGGTGCCAAGGCTGGTGGCAAGAACCCGATCCGACGCGCTGGGAATGCCGCCGCGTTGCACATAACCCAGCGCCGTCGCCCTTGTTTCCATTCCCGTCTCCTCTTCTATCTCGCGGGCAAGGCGGTAGGCGATTGAGGGAATCGCCGTTTCGGCGCGGTACCTCTTCCGCTCCTTCTTGTCCATTCCGGCTTCCGCGACGGAAAGGGCGCCCTCGGCGACTACCACAATGGAAAAGGTTTTCCCCGATTTGGCGCGGTTAATCAGATGGCGCCCGATGATTTTTATATTGTAGGGAATCTCCGGAATCAGGATGACATCGCCGCCTCCGGCAACGCCGGCGTACAGGGCAAGCCAGCCCGCCTTGTGGCCCATAAGCTCTATCACCATTACCCGGTTGTGGCTCTGGGCGGTCGAGTGAAGGCGGTCAATCGCATCGGTTCCGATGGCAAGGGCGGAATTAAAACCGAAGGTCCGGTCCGTCCCGACTATATCGTTGTCTATGGTTTTGGGAAGACCGATGATGTTAAGCCCCTCCCTGGCAAGGAGGCAGCCGGTGGTATTGGTGCCGTTCCCGCCAAGAACCACCAGGCAGTCAAGCCCAAGCTCGCGGTAGTTTTCCTTTATGGCGCCTACCTTTTCAACAATGTCCCCGTTGTCGCCGCCCGAGGCCTTGAAAGGTTTTTCACGGCTCGTACCCAGGATGGTTCCGCCCCTGGTAAGTATTCCGGAAAAATCCTCGGGCTTTAAAACCCGCGCATCCTTCTCAATGAGACCCCGGTAGCCGTTGGCTATTCCGACGATCTTCATGCCGTAACGGTCATAGGCCGCCCTGCAGACTCCCCTGATGGCGGCGTTCAGGCCGGGGCAGTCTCCGCCGGCGGTGAGAATCCCGAAGGTTTTGGTAACGCTCCTGTAATCCATACCTCAATTATACGCATAAAAGCCGCCGGTGTCGCGGCCGGCAGCA
>JAISND010000132.1 GCA_031276615.1 Treponema sp.
TTTACGATAAAGGCGGCCGGTTTCATTTTTTGCAAAAAAGCCGCGTTAATCATACCCCTTGTCCGGGGCGTTACCGCGGCATGGATTGAAACGATGTCCGCCGTTTCAGCCAGCCTGTCAAGTTCAAGGTATTGAACCCCGAAGTTTTCTTCCTCTTCCCTTGATTTGCGGTGCGGCGCGTAGTAATACACGGCGCAGCCGAAAGCCTTCAGGCGGAGGGCAACAGCCTTCGCGATGTCGCCAAAACCAACCAGGCCGGCGGCGCAGTCGCCGAGTTCGGTGATGCCTTCGATCATTTTTTGTTCCTTCATTTCAATCTGCCGGCCCTCGCGTACCGCCCGGTCACCGGCAATCGCGCCGCGCAGCCAGGCAAGCATCAGCAGGACAGTCTGTTCCGCAACAGCGGCCGCGTTGCATCCCTTGTTGTTGCAGACGAAGATTTTCCGTTCATCCGCGGCGTCGAGATCGATTTTATCGTAGGCTACCCCCTCGGAATGAATCATTTTCAGGCGGGGCATTTGTTCGATAAGAGAGCGGCTTACCGGCGTAATGGCGTCCGCCAGAATTATCTCCGCGTCCCCTGCCCCGGCAATTAAATCTTTCTCGCCGGTTTCCCGGGAGAAAAAAACAAGCTCATGGGAGGGATCGGAAACATGTCCGGGAGAAAATTTTTCATACCTTTCGCGGCTGCCAATTATCAGAATTTTCATAGACCTGTACCTCGTGAAAACAAATTTGGTAATTTCCGGTAATCGTAGAATGTCCGGGAATAAAACACGCCGTCAAGCCCCATTCGCGGGCAGTTTCCGCGGCCCGCGGCCCCGGACACAATCCGGAACGGGGATTCTTCATGCTCTATCCTGTATGGTAATGCGATAATATGGGATTATAATTTATGAGGAAAAACGCGAGCTTTGCGGCGGCTGTGTAAGGGGGTAATCGGAGCCGGCCTTTGTTTTGGCGATTTTTCTCCCTTTGTTAAAGGGGGTGAATAATTTTTAGCGGTTGTTGTTCAAAAACCGAAGTTTTTAAACAATTCTAATTTATTTTGAGGAGCAGAAACAATGAAATTCAGAATTAAAAGCGTATTGACTGCGGGTCTACTTTTTGCGTTGAGCGCCGCACTGGTTTATGCCGGCGGCGGCCAGCAGGGCGGAGGGGAAGCGTCGCCGGGCGGTACACGTACCCCCATTACCATTAAAGTTTCAACGGTACAGCTGCCAACCCAGCAGATGGGGCTGGGCCTGAAGATGCTGGAGGAGAATATCAAAAAGGAACTTGGCGACTGGGCTGACTTCAGGGGTTATGACGCCGCGCAGCTCTACTCCGGCGCGGCTTTTTTACCGGAGCGCATTTGAGGTTGGGCTTCCCCTGCTGGAATGTCCCGGCATTACCGGTAACGTTGGAGACGGAGATATCCTCAGTGTGGATATGGAAACGGGAAAAATCGTGAATGAAAGCAGGGGCCTGGAGCTTAGGGCAAAACCGGTTGCCCCCTTTTTGATGGAGATGCTCAGGGCCGGCGGGCTTATCCGGATGGCGCCCCGGATTGCCAATGAAACCTAGTAGCTTGCCGCCCTTCCCGTTTTTTACGCCCCTTGCCGCGCGGCTGCCGCGGCGCTCACTCCACCCTGAAGACCGCGTTCCCCAGGGCGCGCGCAAAGGCGTATACGTCCTCCCCTGAAAACGACCGCAGGGGGAGGGAACGGCGCAGGGTTCCGCTTATGCCTTCACGATCCCCAAGTTCGCAGTTCGCGGTGTAACCTGCAGCCGCGCTCCCGCCGATGCGGATGTCCAGCGTATAACGCGCGTTTCCCTCAGGCGGGGACGCGGCCCTGAATCCGGCTTTTTTCAGGGCCCTGAGCATGTTTCTTCGCGCCCCGCGCGGCGCGGACGGCAGGGTGGCGTTCGTGCCCGAAGCCGCCGCGTCTCCCGGCACGTTGAAAGCCAGACGAATCTCAAGGGGCAGCGCAATACCTGCCTGGGGGAGCGCGCCCCGGTTGAGGGCGAACAATTCTTCCGCGGCCTGCTGCCGCCCTGCCCTGCCGTGCAGGGCAAGTTCGCGGAAGCATCCGGAAATCAGCTCGCGTTCCCAGACAGGATCAAGGCCGGCAAGCGCCCGGTCAAGCAGCTCCCCGTTTTTGAAAAGAATCCCCTCTTCAAGATCGTAAGAGGGAACAGCCGCGGGAATCAGCGCCGATTCAAATTCCCTGGCCCTGTTCAGATAGGCAATGGCGCGGCGGGGGTAGTTTTCAAAGGCGTTGTAATACTGGATAAAGGAATCGAGGTGGGGACTTCCCCCTTCGTAAACTTCGCGGCCATAGGCGTCGGCCGCGGCAAGGCTGTACTTGTAAAAGAGCCGGTCATGAACGGCGCTTCTGAAATAACAGGAGATAATTTTGAACACGGAACGAATCTTCCCGCCGGTTTTGCCGCTGGGCGCAAATCCTTCGGCCCTTGCCAGCCCCTGGTAGGTTTTGTGGAGAATGTCGTGAATATCCCGCCTGTAGCGGGCAGGGTCTATGCCGTAGTTCAGCATCCACGAAAGATCGTTTTGTTTGAGGCAGTCCTCCGCGTAGAGCCGGGCCTCCTCAAGGCGTCCCGATATCTGGTAAACCTGGGCCATGTTGAGCTTTGCCAGCGGCGAAGTATCGATTCCGTAGGCGGCCTCGTAGTCTTTCCGGGACCGTTCCAGATCCAGCCGGCGCAGGTAAAGCTCGCCCCGCGCGAGACGGCCGGAGGCGCGGCTCTGGGATTCAAGGGAGGCGTTTGTCTCGTCCATCGCAAGATCAAACCGGAAAAACCGCGCTTCAAGAATCGAAAGGTTGTAATGCGCCACGGCCGTAAAAATCCTGTCGCCGGTTGATTCTCCCAGGCCTATGGCTTTTTTGTACCAGTACTTCCCTTCATCGTAGCGGTACATGTCGGAATAAATCGTCCCCAGAGTCATGGAAAGATCCGAGTCCTCGCCGAAGAGTTCAACAGCCGCCTTGAGAAGGCGTTCACCGTCGTTCAGACGATGAACCTTGTAGTACATCCAGCCCAGATTGCCGATGGCCTCTTTGTTGCCGGGGTTAATCCTGAGGAGCCGCTCAAGGTATTCAACCGCTGTCTTGTCCATGTTGAGGTAGCCGGCGGTTCTGGAAAGGCTGAGCAGCAGATCCGGCTGATAGGGAATGACGGCTTCGGCTTTCCGGTATTCCTCCCAGGCAAGGCCGTAGAGGGAACGGCTGTAGTACAGATTCCCGAGATCCCAGGGGAAACGCGGATCCTCGGGATACAGTGCGCTTCCTTCCCTAAAGAGTTCAATGGCCCTTTCCCAGTATTCGGCGAGTTCCGCGTCCAGGGCGCGGCCGTAAAGATCGTCCGCCGCGGAGGAGAGGCTTGTCCCGTTTTCCGCGCCTGTGTCGTTCTGCGCCCCGGTTTCGGAAACGCCGAGACAGATGAGGATGAGAAGCAACAGCGCCGCGGGACTTCCGCCGCCTTTATCCGCCCGGTCTGCGCCGCCACCGTGCCGGCCGGGCCGCATCGCCAGGGGCGGAAACAGCCAGGCGGCAAGACGGCGGCCCAGGGGAACGCGGCTGCCGTAGGCGGCTGAAAAATCGCGGTACTCGTTACGCATAACGGAGAAGTTGCCGGCGGCGTATTCGGGGGCAAAGCGGGCGGCCGCGGCGTTCTGGTACAGGGCATAGACGCCCGGAATGCGGCGGTCAAGGTCAAGGGCCCACTCCGATTCGGCTTCACCCGCGGCCCTCCGCATCCCGGCAAGGAGCAGCCGCCGCCGGACGTGCTTCCAGAGGCGCAGCGCCTTTACGCGGGGCTCGCGGCTGAACGCCGCGGCAAAGAGGGAACCGCAGCGGATAAAGATGAAAACAAGCGCCAGCGCCGCAAGAAGGAACGGCGGCCAGTAAGTCCGCAGCAGGGCGGCGGCGGAACGGGCCAGGGCAGTCATATTCGGGGAAGGCGAAACCGCATCTTCCCCCTGTTTGGGACGCATCCGTGAACGGTTTTCAAGAATCTCGCGCATCAGCTTTTCAAACAGATTGGGGTCAACCCCGGCGGAGAAACGGAAGTCCTCGCCTTCGGCAAGGTTTTCCGATGTCGGATCGTACTCAACCCAGCCGCGGCCGGGGTAGGGAACTTCCACCCATGCGTGGGCCATGTCCGAGCGTACCGGGTAATAGTCAAAGGTATTTGTGGCGGGATCGATAAAAATGCCCGCCGCCACCCGCGCCGGTATGCCCAGGGAGCGCAGCAGCAGGGTCATTGCAAAGGCGTAATAGGAACAGTAACCCTTTCTGGAATCAAAGAGAAACCATGAAAGCTGATCCCCATCAGGCGCAATGCCCGGTTTCAGGCTGTAGCGATACTCGCCGTATTTCAGCCGGTCATGAATCGCCCTGATCCTGTCGCCGTAGCGGTCAAGCCCGCGGGTAATTTCTTCCGCGTAGGCCCGTATCCGCTCATCGCCGCCGTACTCGGTATAGATTTTGAATTCCCTTTCATCAAGTCCCAGTTCCGCGGCGGAGGGCCAGTTTGCCGCCGCGCGGGAAAGCTCCGCGGGGAAGGCGTCGTTTACAAGGCTCTCGACGCCGTAGGCGGAGCTGAATGAAGAGGTGTCCCAGTTTTCATAGGGGCTGACCCGTACCGGCCGGTTCATGCCGATAAAGGCGGCGGCGTCAAAATTCACCAGAAAATATTCCTGCTGTACCGGCCGGGATGCCTCCGGAGCGGGAAGATCAGCGGCCGCGAGAACGGCAGGCCGATCGGGCAGGCGCTGGGGGTGAGTCTTTTCATCCAGCTCTTCGATTTTGTAAAAACCCCGGCGGCGGCTGTATCCGGAAAGCACGGAACGGCGCAGCAGGATATGGTCATCTTCACTGTCCTTTTTTACAATAAGGACAAGATCGTCGTTCATGCTGATTTCCGTGTCCAGCCTGAGAAACTGGGAAAAATCAAAGCTGAAGAGTTTCGGCTCGAGGAGACCTCCGCCTTTTTCGACGGCCCGTTCCCGGGAGGGCCCGAGGAAGAGAAGTCCCCCAAAGATGACCAGCAGGAGCAGCGCCGTGACGGCCGCGGCCTTTTCCCGCCCGCGCAGGCGCAGTTCCGGCGGCATCGAAAAAACCAGGGCGCAGAGCTGCAAAAAAACGATTCCCGCAAAGACAGAGATCATTACCACGGGCCAGCGGTACATATCTATGTCCGAGGCGCGGGCGACGCTGAACACCGTGATGAGTAGCGCGCCGTCGGCGACTACGCAGGCACGCAGCGCCTTCCGGAAGCGGATGGCAAAAAGCGTAGTTGCGGCGGTCCAGTAAAAAGGCAGGAGTGAGACAAAATTGTTCCGGTCAAAATCGAGCAGAAGCGAATCCAGGGCGATTGCGATTCCGCCGGTGCTGCCCGGCAGGAAGAAGCGGGGAAAGGCGATGAGGGCGCGGGCAAGCCAGGGTATGAGCGCGGCGGCAATGAGGGCAGGAAGGATGCCTCGCCTGCCGGGAGCGCCGCCGTTTCCGCCGCCGCCGGGGAACGCCTTTTTCGTCGTTGTGAAACAAACGGGGACAAGGGCGGCCGCGAAGGCGGCAAGCAGCGTGACAATGAAAACCGGCGTATCCGCGAGATCGCCCGCCAGGAGCCTGAACTGGAGGAAAATGACAAAAAGGGCGGCGGAACGGAGAATGAAGGGCGGGGCGGAAGGATGAAAGGTTTGCGGTTTCATGGCGTCAGTATATCATATACTATATACTACGGTCATCTCCATCTCTTTTTTTCCGGACTGGTAAATCCGGGTAGTTCGAAATATTTTTCAAATAGAATCCCGCGAACATCCCCTATCGGGATATTTTAATATTCTTTCTGTCAAATCCCGCTTCGAATTTTCAAAAATCTGTCTGCCAAGAATGTTACAAAAAACGTCATATTCCATGCTTCCTCCGCAGATATTCATTTCTCAATTCATCAATCAAGACAGATTTTTCATTGCGCATAACATACCAGAACTTCCAGCCGTTACATGACGGCGTTTTTTGAATCACGGCACCTATTCTGTGGATGGAGCCGGTTTGATTCCTGTATTCCAGTTTTCCGTCCGCCAGGACGGAAGCGGCGGCGTTATACGTTTTGCGGGTATATAACGGCTCCCCGGCCTTAATAATTTGCTCTTTAAGCAGTGTTTCAAACGAGACCCTGTCCTGTTTTTCTTTTTCTTCCTCTACCCAATCGGCTTCGGGGAAAAAGCTTTTAATATTATCAATCCTGTTTTTTGCAAGAGCGATATATTCCGCTTCTTTTTCTATACCGATAAAATTACGTTTTAATTTTTTCGCGACAGCCCCGGTTGTGCCTGTTCCAAAGAAGGGATCAAGAACAATGTCCCCCTGCCTTGTTGTGGAAAGAATAACTCTTTTTAGCAATTCTTCCGGTTTCTGTGTCGAGTGAGCCTTCTTCCCGTCTCCGCCTTTCAGTCTTTCATCCCCGATACAAAGCCCGATTTGCCACACGGAAGTCATTTGTTTGCCGCCGTTATATTTTTTCATTAATTTGTGATTGAACGTGTATTTTTTGCAGTGTTCGCCCTTTGAACACCAGATGAGAGTCTCGGTCGCGTTTGTAAAACGGGCGCCCAAAAAATTGGGCATGGGGTTTGTCTTATACCAGGTTACGTCATTCAGAATCCAGAAACCAAGATTGAGCATTATATTTCCGGCACGGAAAATATTGTGATAAGTTCCGATAACCCAAATTGAACCGGTATCTTTTAATATACGCCGGCATTCTTCAAGCCAGGCTTTACAAAAGGCATCGTATTCCGAAAAAGAAGCGAATTTATCCCATTCATCGCCGACGCCGTCAACTTTTGTGTTATTGGGGCGGTAAAGGGCGTTTTTCAACTGCATGTTATACGGAGGGTCCGCAAAAATAAGGTCGATGGAGTTGTCCGGAAATTTTTTCAACTCCTGAATGCAATCGCCCTGAATAATGGTATTTCTCTTCATGTTTTGAGTATAATGAGCCGATTCTGCCGTGTCAAGCCGCCTAAAAAATGACAGAAAATTCAGGGTAGTTTGTTTCGCATAACGTTTCGGATATAAATGATTTTTTGTCAGCAGCAATAATGAGATGCAGGGCATTGCGCGGTTGACAATGCGGGTGAAGGCTTTACGCGGGAGTGTTCAGGCCGAAGGTTTGCGCGCAGCGGAATGATCCGGCAAAGCCGCAGCCCGATCCGCCTGCCGGCGGTACCCCGGCGGAGACGGGGCGCATACACAGATTTGTTATGCGCTATACTCCCTAGGGCCTGTTCACACAACGGGGAACCAGAGAACAAGCGGCGATAACACACAAGGCGAGATAGATAAACGCGGAAAACATCAGGTCCGGTTTGTCATAACGGGTCCCTTTTTTGCGGCATAGATTCCCTTTGGTTTCTATGCCAACCAGTATAAAATTATCTATCCACAATCACAATCATGTATCGATACTAGGGCGTGTTCACACTAAAGAAAAATGATATACTTATTCTATGAAACTGACCGCGCAGCAACGAAAGAAAATACTTTCGCTCCTTCCCCGCC
>JAISND010000177.1 GCA_031276615.1 Treponema sp.
TGGGAAACGACAATTTTAAAACAGGAATGGGCGGCTTTATGGAATTCGGCTGGGCCTTCCTCCCCTGGCTTGGGGTGGAAATTGGCGGAAGCTACTCCAGCCTGCCGGTGGCGGACGGATCGAGTGTTTCGTTCATTGAGGGGGGCGGGGGGCCTTTTTTCCGGTACGCCTTCAACGACCGTTTCAGCCTGAAGGCGGGAGGAAGCGTCGGCGTATACCGGATGACCTGGAACAACAAACCCGAAACCCTGGGGCGGCTGGGCGGCACGCTTTCGGGGGAATTCCGCCTTTCTCCCTATATCTCCCTCTATGCCTTCGGCGGATACACCTGGTATAACAACAATCCCCCGCTGGCGGGCGTTTCCGCCGGGGCGGGGGTAGGCTTTAATCTGACCCAAATTCTGGCGCGCGAAAGCCGGGTGCGGGGAGAAAAAATACGGCAGGAACGTGTCTTTCCCGTGTCCTACGCGTGGTATGAAACCCACCCCCTGGCCGCGGTGCGGATTACCAATAACGAATCCAACGCGGTTACGGATATGAGCCTTTCCTTCTATCTTGAGCGTTATATGAACCGGCCGGTGGTATTTGCGACTGTTCCGCGCCTTGCTCCGGGGGAACAGGCCGAGGCGCCGCTTACCGCCCTGTTTAACGAGTCCATTCTTGACCTTACGGAAAACATCGTGACAAATGCCGTGGTCTTTATTGATTACCGGAGCCTCGGCTCAAAAAAGCAGGCCCGCTTCCCCCTGCAGCTTCCCATCTTTCACCGCAACGCCATGAACTGGGACGATGACAGGCGGGCCGCTTCTTTCGTATCGGCCCGGGACCCGGCGGCGGTATACTTCGCAAAGTATACGGCTTCGGTACTGCGTACCCGGCTTAGACCGGACATACCCCCAAACGTACAATACGCCCTTGGATTGTTTGAAGCGTTAAACGTCTACGGGATCAATTACGTGATTGATCCTTCAAGTTCTTACATTGAACTTTCGGAAGACGCCTCCGCCTTGGACAGCCTGAATTATCCTTACCAAACCCTGTTCTACCACGGCGGGGACTGCGACGATCTTTCAATTCTGTTTTGTTCGATGCTGCAGGTGCTGGGCATTGACACGGCCTTTATTACCATACCCGGACACATCTATATGGCCTTCGATACGGGAGTGAAGAGTGGAGAGTGGGGTGAAGGGTGGAGAGTGGAAGGTTTGATTGAACAGGACGGGCGGCTCTGGATGCCGGTGGAAATTACGGCGATCGGCCAGGGCTTTTCCCAGGCCTGGCGTTACGGCCTGCGGCAATGGAAAGACGCCGGGGAAAACCGCCGCATATACCCCATGCAGGAAAACTGGACCCTCTACCCGCCGGTAAGCGTTCCGGGCGCGGGGGATTGGCTGCCCGATATGCCGGAAGAGGCCGATATTGTCAGGGCGGTAAACACGGGTCTGGATCGCGTAAACCGCTAGCAGGTTGATTGGAAGGCCGGGGGCGCGTTTACCCTTCCGCCTTTCCCTGTTACAATGTTCCATGCCCCGAAATTTTACCCGCAAGGCCCTTATTCTCAGAACCCGGCCCTCCGGGGAATCCAACCGGGAGGTGTGGTTCCTCTGCGCCGAAGAGGGAATACTCAGGGCCACGGTTTTCGGCGGGCCCAGGAGCAGGCTCCGTTCCCATGCCGCGCCCTATCATTCGGGAACGGCGTGGATCTACCACGATCCGGTAAAGGATTCCCGAAAACTCGGCGATTTTGACGTAGGGTTCTGGCGGCCGGGGATTCGGGAACAATACGAGCGTACCATGACGGCCGGCGCCGTTGCGGAAACCATTCTCGCTTCCCACGGCGGCGGCGGAATTTGGGAGGCCGCGCTGGGGCTGGCCGACGCGGTTTTCGACGCGCTGGACGGCGCGGACGGGGCCCTCTGCGAAAAAATCTTCATTTATTTTTTATGGCGCTGGGCCGATATTCTGGGCGCGCGGCCGGATCTGAACCGCTGTGTTTCCTGCGGCAGGGAGGCCGGCACGGGCCGCGGGGCCGCCCCGGCGGAACGGCTTTTCTTTTCCGCCGGGGAAGGCGGCTTCCTCTGCGGGGACTGCGCGGGGGGGCAGCCTTTGCCCGCCGCGGGACCCGGCTGCAGGAGCTGGCTCGCCGCGGCGGAGGCCCTTCCCCCTTCCCGGCTTGGCTCCTGTTCCGCGGATGAAATTTCTTCCCGCGAGGCCCTGGCCCTTGTCCGCGCCGTTGCCGGCGAAGCCCTGGGCAGAATACCTTCAACCTGGGACTGGCAGGCGGAAAAATTCAGGACGCCCCCGGATTTTACATAGACAAATGCGGCTTATCATAATACTATATCCTTGGCGGCAGGGGCGTGATAAGCCTCGACGTGAGCAATCACAACACGATACGGAAATATTCCGGCGAAAAGGTTACGGTTCCCGGTATTGTGGCGCGGCGCACCGTCTTCGATTACCGGGAGCTTCACCTTTGAGAGGGACTCCCGTGGAGCTTGCCTGCCTCTGAAACCGGACGGTTTCGAAATTGTCAGGAGAGGCGATTTCAAAATATCAAATTTTGAAATCGGTTCATGAAACAGGAAAGTTTTTATGCGCGCTGTAGACATCATTATGAACAAGAGGGCCGGGAAGGAGCTTTCCCGGGAAGAGATACGGTTTCTCATCGGCGGTTACGTGGCCGGGGAGATTCCCGATTACCAGGTTTCCGCCTGGGCAATGGCGGTGTTCTTTCAGGGCATGAGTCCCGCCGAGACCGCCGCCCTTACCGGGGTCATGCTCAATTCCGGGGCGGTGATGGATCTTTCGGACCTGCCCGGCCCCTTCGTGGACAAGCACTCCACCGGGGGCGTCGGCGACAAGACAAGCCTTGTCCTCGCGCCCCT
>JAISND010000220.1 GCA_031276615.1 Treponema sp.
TGAGTTTTCTCAAGCGATACAGATTTTTTTCTGACCGGCGGGACAGCCCTTAGCCGCGCCTATTACCGGAACATTACGCCCATGCCGAACAGTGCCAAATCGTACTTTACCGGATCGGAAGGACAAAAGCCGCGCAGTTTTTCCGTCAGCTCGACCACGGCCTTCCGGTCATTGGACTTGCGCGCAAGGAGGCCGAGCCGCCGGGAACTGCGCGCGGAATGGATGTCCAGCGGCATGTAAAGCGCGGAGGGGGGGATGTTTTTCCAGAGGCCGATATCCACGGGGCCCTCGCGCCGCACAAGCCAGCGGAGGGCCAGGTTTATGCGCTTGCAGGCGGAACCCGCGGCGGGATCGGCGATGTGTTTCGTATAGGAGCCGTTGTTTGCCCGCGCCATTGTTTCGCGGAAAAGGCTGATGCCCTTCCAGATGCCGTCCCCGGCAGGGGGCGCGGCGGCCGGCTTTTCCGGAAGGGCGGTCCCGGCGGCGGACAGGGCCGAGGCAAAGAGCGCCCCAAGGCTTCCGTATTGCGCATAACAGGCCCTGAAACCCCGGCAGAAATATTTAAGGTCCTTTTCAAAAAAGGTACGGTGTACGCAGCTGTCCTTAAGCCTGCGGCAAGCGCCGGACATGACAAAGGCGGCGGGGCTTGGCCCCATGAGGGCGAACATGCGTTCCGCGGATCGGAGAATAAGTTCACGCCGTCCCCACGCGATGCTTGCCGCGAGGAAGGCGGCAATTTCGATGTCGGCGGGGTCGGTATACCTGTGCGGAAACTGTACCGGATCGTTCAGGATGAATTCCGGCCTGTTGACCCGCCTGTACCAGCGGTCAAGCTCCCTCTTAAGAGCGGGAATAATTCGGCGCTTCCTGGGTGATGGTAACGTCATGGGCGTGACTCTCGCGCAGGCCGGCCGCGGTGATACGGACGAACCTGCGGTACTTTTTGAGTTCGTCGATGTTCCGGCAGCCGCAGTAGCCCATGCCCTTGCGGAGTCCGGAAACAAGCTGGTTCATATAGCTCCTGAGTTCCCCCCTGAAGGGAACCCGGCCTTCGATTCCTTCGGGTACCGGCTCCTCGTCCTTTCCCATCTGGTAGCGGTCTCCCGAGCCGTCATGGATGGCGCCCATGCTGCCCATGCCCCGGTATTCCTTGTAGATTCTGCCGTCAAAGATGATCTCGTTTCCGGGCGCTTCCTTCAGGCCCGCAAAAAGGCCGCCTATCATCACCACGCCGGCGCCCGCGCCTATGGCCTTGGTAATGTCACCGGAAAATTTGATGCCCCCATCGGCGATAACCGGTATGCCCGACTTGGCCGCCTCTTCCGCGCAGTCCAGCACCGCGGTAAACTGGGGTACGCCGATGCCCGCCACAATGCGGGTGGTACAGATCGAACCGGGCCCGATGCCAACCTTGACCGCGTCGGCGCCCGCTTCGATAAGGCGGCGGGTTCCTTCCCTGGTGGCGACATTCCCGCCGATTACGGGGATGTCGAATTCCTTTTTGATTTTCCGCACCGCGTCCATGACATTTCTGGAATCCCCGTGGGCCGTATCAAGAACCACATAATCAACCCTGGCGTTTTTAAGAAGGGGCATGCGCAGCGGATAATCCTGGGGAGAAACCGCGGCTCCCACGACAAGCCGTCCCGTTCCGTCAATGGCCGCGCGGGGAAAGCACTCGTGTTTTTCCATGTCCTTTACCGTGACAAGCCCGGTAAGGCGGCCCTCCCTGTCGCCAACGGGAAGTTTTTCAATCCGGTGCCTGTCGAATTTTTCCCGCGCCGCCTCCACCGTGGGATTCCCCTCTACCACCACCGGGTCACGGGTCATCACCTCCGTCACCGGCAGGGAGTAATCGCGGCAAAAACGCAGGTCGCGGTTTGTGATGATCCCCTTTACCTTTCCCTGGCGATCAAGCACCGGCATGCCCGAAACCCTGTATTTTTCCATAAGAGCCTTCACATCGCTTACAAGGGCATCTTCGGGAACCGTCACCGGCGAATCAATAATCCAGTTTAGATAGCGTTTAACGTTTGCCGCCTGCCGCGCCTGCTCCTCCGGGCTGATGTTCCGGTGAATAACGCCGGAGCCTCCTTCCAGGGCGATTGCGATGGCAAGTTTCTCCTCGGTCACCGTATCCATCGCGGCGGAGATGATGGGCACGTTAAGCCGCACCCCGGCGCAGAGAAGGGTTCGTATATCGCAGTCCTTTGGCAGGGTATCGGAATAACCCGGAAGAAGAAGGATATCATCATAGGAATAGGCTTCGCTAAACATCCTGTCCTCCGAACAGTTTTTTATATTTCGCGGCAATGGCCTTCGCTTTCTCCGCCGCAAGGCCGCGGTACAGCTCGGGTCTTTCGAACCAGCCGAGGGCATCGCCCGCCGCGGCGGTGATGCCCAGCTCCTTCATTTTTTCGCCGATGCGGACAAGGGTCTCCGGTTCCTTCGCCAGGGCTTCCGCAAAGGAAAGGCCGCTCTTCTCCGCCGCAAGGGTGATCTGCCGGATCACTTCGTGGGCGTCGGACACGCCGCTTTCCGCGAGCAGGATATACGCCGGCTCGGCCATGATCCCGCCCGCAATGCCGCCGCCGCGCAGATTGGCAAGAAGCCGTTCGCGATCCGCGCCAAGCCCCCGGATGACTCCGGCCATGCGGCTGACGGCGAGGCAGAAACCCGCGATATAATCGGCGATAAAACGCTGGCTCGCGGAATTGGAAAGATCCCGCTGATGTTCGCTTATCTGATCCATGAAGAAAGTCACGGCCCTGGGCATGAAAGCCTTCCAGAGGCTTTTAACGTGTTCCGAATTCCAGGGGTTCCGCTTCTGGGGCATGGTGGAAGAACCCACCTGATCCGCGGCAAAGCCTTCGCGGACTTCTCCGATTTCGCTGCGCTGGAGATTGCGGAGATCGTCGGCAAGATTCGCGATGATCCCGAAGGCGGTGTTGAATTCCAGAAGCAGCCTGAGCAGGTATTCGGGTTCCACAAGCTGGGTGGAATGTTCCGAGGCTTCAAGGCCAAGCTCCGCAAGGTAGATGCGCTCAAGCTCCTCCGGATCCTTCACAATCATGGATGTGGCGTTGTAGGCCCCGACGGCGCCGGCGAGTTTTCCCCTGAGTTCTCCGGAACGTTTTTCGATTTCAAGAATGGACTTGCCCAGCCGTGAAACATATTCGGCAAAGGCGAAACCCAGGGTAACGGGTACCGCGTGCTGGCCGTGGGTACGCCCCACCTGAGGCGTTTCGGCCTCGCGCCCGGCAAAATCGCAGAGCAGCAGTTCCAGCCCGCGAAGCAGGGGCAGTACAACTTCCCTTGTCACGCCGGCCATCCGGTACGAAAGGCCGGTGTCGAGAATGTCAACGCTTGTGGCGCCAAGGTGTACCAGGGGCGCGAACTCCGGGGGCACTTTTTTTTTGAGAACATTTACCAGTGCCCGTATGTTGTGGCGGGTCTTTTCCTCCTCGGCGTACACTTCGGCCGGCTCAACCGATGCGGCGGCCTTTTCCAGGGCTGCCCTGACGCCGGGATTGATCTTTCCCCTGACGCTGAGGTGGGCGATGATCAGCGCGGTCTCCGCCCTGACACAGGCGCCGACCGACGCTTCTTCGGAAATCCAGGGAACCAGGGAATTGAACAGGCTTTCTTCGGAAATTGAATAACGGTGGTCTATCGGAGAGATGTTCCGGAAAATATTTCGATCTTCCATAACCGATCCTGTCACGGCCGGTGTTGAATGTCAATATGTTGTACATATCAGGGCTTTAGGTTATGCTGGAGACGATAAATGTTTCTGGAAAAACCGGTCAAATCGAACCAAAGTCCGGCCCGGTTTTTCCATTAAATCCAGGGAAGCTGTTCCAAAAACCGAAGTTTTGGAACAGCCTCGTTTAAAATTGTGGTTTGCCGGACTTTTAGCCCGCAGGCTTTGGCCTGAAAACCACAGAGCCGCGGCATCGAACCGGAGCTTGCGCCAACCGGGGTTTGAAAGCGGCTCAATATTTGAAAATTTGGGGGTGTTTTATGAAATTACGGTTAAGGCTTACATTAATCACCACTACGCTGCTTGTAGTGGCCGTGGCGGGGGTATCTTTTATTTTGCTTATGCGGGCGCGGATTATGCAGACCGAGGCGGCTTTCACGAATTTGGAGGAGCTTACCGGAAGATACTCCATGACCATTGAGGGCGACTATGAGAATTACCTCTCCGCCGCCAGAATTTTGGCGAATATCATGGATTCCTACAGGGGGGTCCCCGCCGAAGAGCGGCGGGCCCGTTATGACAATACGATACTGTCCATCATGGAATCCAATCCCGAATTTATGGGGATGTTTTCCATTTGGAAGCCCAACGCCATTGACGGCAATGACGCGGCGTTTATCGACGATCCGGGAACCGACTCCACGGGCAGGTACATGCCCTGGTATTCCCGCAGATCGGGAACCCTGGAAAAACATTCCCTTTCGGAGTACGAGTATTACGACGAAGTACTTGCCAACGTCGACAACCCCGATCCGGCCATAAGCCTCCCCTACCGGTCTCAAAACGCCGGAAGGCCGATCCTGGGCGTCAGGCTGTGCTACCCCATCGTTACCGCCAATGGCATTGTGGGGCGGGTGGGGATCATGGTGGATCTTACCTCGTCGTCCGAGCTTATCGCCCAGATTAAGCCTTACGGGAACGGCCGGGCGGTCATGTATGCCGCCGACGGAACCATCGTGGCCCATTACGATCCGGCCAGGCTGGGCAGTAGAATCGACGATGCCGATTCGCTTGCCGTGCTTGGCCAGCAGGCGGTCAACGATACCCTGGAAACCCTAAAGACCGGGAAGCCGAATTCGGGGCAGAACCACGGGCGTATCTTTGAAAGTTACCCCTTTTACGTGGGGGGCGTAAAAACCGCCTGGACGATTCTTGCCTCGGTTCCGGAGGAAGACGTATTCGCGGCGGTAAACCGGCTCACCCGAATCGCCATTATTATCATCGTTGTGGCCATCATCATCGCCGGGGTGATTACCTTCTTTGTCGCCGGTACCATTGCCAGGCCGATAGTCAGGGTGGCTCTTACCCTGAAGGACATCTCCGAGGGCGAGGGGGATCTGACCAAGTCCATTGACGCGCGTTCCCGTGACGAGATCGGCGATCTGGCCCGGTATTTCAACCAGACCCTGGAAAAGATCAAGGCCCTGGTGCTTGTCATCAAAAAACAGGCCATAGCCCTTTTCGACATCGGCAACGAGCTTGCGGCGAACATGACCGAAACGGCCGCGGCCATCAACGAGATTACGGCCAACATCCAGAGCGTGAAGGGGCGGGTGATCAACCAGAGCGCCAGCGTGACGGAAACCAACGCCACGATGGATCAGATCACGGTCAACATCAACAGGCTGAACGAGCATATCGAACACCAGACATCGAGTGTATCGCAGTCCTCCTCCGCGATAGAGGAGATGCTTGCGAACATCCAGTCTGTTACCCAGACACTGGTGAAGAACACGGACAACGTGAAGAATCTGGCGGCGGCATCGGAGATAGGGCGGAGCGGGCTGCAGGAGGTTGCGGCGGACATACAGGAGATAGCGCGGGAGTCGGAGGGGCTTCTGGAGATCAACGCGGTGATGGAGAACATAGCGAGCCAGACGAATCTGCTGTCGATGAACGCGGCGATAGAGGCGGCGCACGCGGGGGAGGCGGGGAAGGGATTTGCGGTAGTGGCGGACGAGATACGCAAGCTTGCGGAGAGTTCGGGGGAGCAGAGCAAGACGATATCCACGGTATTGAAGAAGATCAAGACATCGATAGA
>JAISND010000189.1 GCA_031276615.1 Treponema sp.
TGCGTCTCCATGCCGGCGGCGGCGGCTTCCGCGGCAAGGTCCGCAAGCAGGGTTCCCGCGGCTTTTGCCGTACCCGGCGGCTCCCGCTCCGAATTCGGCGGCAATTCCCGCCGCGGGACCGGTTCCGGCGGCATGCCCAGCAGGCTCTTTTTTTCCAGTACCCCGATCCGCCGCCGCGCGGCCGGATATTCGTCGTACAGGCTGACGATAACCCTTCGCACGCCGCCCCGCAGCCGCCGCGCCAGGGCGCGGAAATTCACGCGATGAAAATCTTCGCCGGTGACGCTGCTCATAAAAACGGGGTCGTAGCGCCAGATCACCCGCCGCGCGCCGATTTTCCCCGCAAGTTCCGTCATGGCCGCGCAAACTGCCCCGGCCGGGGGCACATTCGGCTCCAGGACAGCGGGATAGCCCGTAACGGTAACCATCACGTAAAAACGGAAACCCCGGCTTTCCAGTTCCCCGGCGCGGGCCAGTATGGGCCGCGGATCGCGCGTCCAGAAAACGGCGGCGTCGACGGCGTCCGGTGACAGACCGCCGGCAGGGCCGCTGCCCGCGGCCGGCGCGGGCAGCAGCGGCACCCGCCTGACCTGGGCCGCGTTGAAGGGATTCGCCACATCGACAAAGCCCCTGTTCAGGCAGTCAAAAAACCAGCCGAAGCGAAACCGGGGAATATCGCAGCGGCGGGAAACGCTGATGATCATGCTTTATATCCGGAACTGTCCTGAAACTTCGGTTTCCGGGTAACAGCTTCCGGGCGTCGGACAGGTCATGCCTGCTCTTCCTTGATGGTTCCCCGGCTTACGGGAAAGATAAGGTTGAGAACGATCCCTACCACCGTCGCAAGGGCGACGCCGGCAAGCTGGAACTGGACGCTTTCGGTAATGGAAAAAGCCAGGCGGCCGCCGCCAATACCAATGACAAAAATTACCGAAGAAATCGTGAGGTTCCGTTTGTCCTTGTAGTCAACGCCGCTTTCAACAATGGTGCGAAGGCCGCTGGACGCGATTATTCCGAAGAGCAGCATGGAGATGCCGCCAAGTACCGGCGTGGGAATGGTCTGAATAAGGGCGCCGAATTTTCTGAACAGGGAAAGAATTACCGCGACAACCGCGGCGCCGCCGATAACCCATACCGAGTAAACCCGTGTAATGGCCATAACGCCGATATTCTCGCCGTAGGTGGTGTTCGGCGGACCGCCCCAGAAAGCGGCCCAGGCGGTGGCAAGGCCGTCGCCGGCAAGGGTTCGGTGGAGGCCGGGATTTCTATAGAAATCCTGCCCCACGACTTTGCTGGTTACAAGGGTATCGCCGAGGTGTTCGCAGATGGTCGCAAGGGACACGATCACAAAGGTAAGAATGGGCACGAAACTAAAACTGGGAATCTGAAAACCGGGAAGGCCGAACCAGGCCGCATCCCTTACCCCCTGAAAATCAATAAGGGCATAGGCGGGAAAGAAGAAACCCATAATCAGCGTAAAAAGATAGCCCGCCACAAGGCCGATGAGTATCGGGATGGTGCTGAAAAAACCTTTAAGAAAAATGTTAGCCGCAACAGTTATCCCCAGTGTTACGGCAGCAATGGAAAGCGCCGCCAGGCTGTAATTGCCTTCCGCGTCATTCATCGCCATGTTCATGGCAGTGGGCGCCAGGTTAAGGCCGATAACTACAATGACCGAACCGATAACCACCGGCGGCAGGGCCTTGTCCAGCCAGCCCGTTCCGGCGAAGCGGATGACAAGCCCCACCAGGCAGTAGAAGATACCGGCCGCCACCGCGCCGCCAAGGGCGTAGGAAAGGCCGTGCGACGCGGTAATGCCGATAAGGGGCGGAATAAAGGCGAAAGAAGAACCAAGAAAGGCAGGTACCTTTGCGCCGGTACAGAGAATGTAGATGAGGGTTCCCGTACCCGCGGTAAAGAGCGCGGTCGCGGGGTCCAGCCCCGTCAGAATGGGAACAAGGATCGTGGCTCCAAACATGGCAAAGACATGCTGAATACTTAAAGGTATCCAGTGTCCCAGGCCGGGACGATCCCCGGGCCCAAGGGTTTCGTGCGTCATAGATTAACCTCCTGATGGCGAAGGCTTTTTCAAAACCGGCCGGGTTTTGAAAAAGCCCCGGTGTTTTTCGAATTATATATCACCGGGAGGACTCTGGGTAGGGTATAAGGATATTGGCGGGAGGCTGTTCGGGAACCGGGATCTTCAAAAAACTCCGGCTCATTCCGCGAACACGGCATCCGCGTGGCCGCTAAACCACTTGAGAATCGCCGCCGCCCGGTTGGTGAAGGAATTGCCGATCCGTTCCCCCAGCCCCGGCAGGGAAGATGCCGCGGCCATGGAGACGGTGTACACAAGGAGATGCGTTTCCGCGTCAATCACCGCGACCACCGTGCGAAGTTTGTTTTTCCCCACCGCGGGTATGATCCCCACGGTCATGGCGCTCAGGTTTTGCTGTACAAAAATGAGGGAATCGCTGCCGGCAAGGTACTCGTACTGGTATATGTTGTCCCCGAAGGTAAGGTCCTTCTGCCGGGCATAGAGGGTAAGCCGCGGGGGCGGAGAGACATAGACCGGATCGGACAGAGGCGCTTTGGTATCGGGGCCGTCGATAATCCGCGAGCTTTCGTAAAAAGTCCGCATGGTTTTGCGGCTCGCCGAATAGTACTGAATCCCCGAAAGGGTCGACAGGGCCAGCGCCTTGTTATACAGATCCCGCCGTTCCTCCGCGGACCATTGTCCGGCCGCTGCCGCGGGTTTGGCGTACAGGCAGAGGCTCTCCGCGAAAAGGCCCGGCCGCAGCGTCCGCATCAGCTCATCCACAAGCCGCCGCAGCTCTCCGTGCCCGGGAACAAGGGCGGGCCGGGGGTTCCCGAGCTGCACCCCGGAAAGAACCTCCTCTCCGGCGGCAAAGGCCGCGATTTGTTCCGGCTCCAGAAACTCCTCCGGGGGCGCCGCAGACAGGGAGGAAAAAGCCGCCGCCAGCCACAAAACCAATGCCAGGTTCTTCATATTTCCAGTATATATAATATCCCTGCAGAACTCCATGTGACTCCGCCGATAATATCGCCGATAATAATACTGAAATGAAACAGTGTTCCCTTTCCGGTTTTTTCCTCCCGAACGTCCTGTTGACGCTGTTTGCCGGTTATTCGGGACTTTTCGCGGCGCCCCTCGATTCCGGCTATGCCCTTGCGCCCGGGGCATCCGCCACGGCCGAGGAAAGGGACGAGGCTGTCCGCGAAGCCCGTTTCAGGGTGCTTGCCGCCGCGGGAAAATACGAAAAGACCCCCTACCGTTACGGGGG
>JAISND010000049.1 GCA_031276615.1 Treponema sp.
TCGCCGAAACCGGCGGCGCCGGAAAACACGTAGAGCCCTATCCGGAAGGTTCATACCGGAACGCGGACGGCGGAATCGTGTTTCTCAAAGACGGCTCGTATGAACTGTACGGAACGGAAACAAGCAACACCCAGAAAGGCAAATACGTCTTCTTCAACATGAAAGAAGAGGAATTTCTCGAACTTCGCCCTTCCGGGCCGGAAAGCCTTTCCCGGATTACTTTTCGGGTTGACCGCGACGGGGAAACCATAACCCTGACCCGCGTCCGCGTAGGCACCCGCGGAATCCAGGAGATTGAGCTGCCGGTATCCCTAACCAAGAACAGTTAAGGCCGGCGCGGCGTCCGGGTACTGAACAGGCGCACAAAGCGAAAAAAGCCATGGAACGTGTCCACTATATTGGCACGGCGGGTATGCCCATCCCTTCACCATGCTCAGGCGCCCTACGGGACGCTCCTTCGTCGCTCGCCTTCACAAATGGTTCAGGGACGGGCGCCTACCCGCTGTGTCATAACAATAACCATGTTCCATGGCTTTTCCGGTATTGGCCGCCGGCAATGTTCCGGACGTTGTGCCGCCTGTGAGAGAGGGCATTGGTTCACGGAAGAAGCTCTGCGAAAAAGGAGGCCGGCGCGGCGTCCGTACCCGGGAACCGCCGGGCATCTTTTGCGAGATAACATGGACGGCGACTCCCCCTTACCGCGGGCTAGACGATCGTCGCTTTTGCCTACGCAGGCTTTGGCCTGGCCTTTACTTACGGACGTCGTATGCCCTTGCAAGGGGATCGTCGCCATCCCTATTCAGACAAAAAGGCGCCGGGCGAACCGTTTGCGGACGCTGTGCCGCCTGTGAGAGAGGGTATTGGTCCACGGAAGAAGCTCTGCGAAAAAGGAGGCCGGCGCAGCGTCCGTATCCGGGATAACCCCCTCTCCCAGGGGGCTCTTAAACGGCTCGTTTCCGCCTATATAGGCAGAAATGTGGAACTTATCGCCGTTACCGCCAACGAACCGCCCGGTACGGACTTCAGGGATCGCCAGATCCGTTACGACATCAGCGTCAAACTTGACGGCGGCGAACCGGCCAACGTGGAAATGACCCTGAACCCCCGGAATTTCGAGGCCCTGCGCCTGGAATACTATACCGCCCGCCTTTTCGCCGCCCAGAACATCAAAGGCACGTGGAAGGATTACGGAGATTTACTCCATACCTGGCACATATCCCTCATCGGTTCCAGAACGTTGTTTCCTGACCGGTGGGGGATACATCAATTTGAGTATTACGACCCGAAACAGGGAACGGCATTTGGTGGACGAACCCACATAATTGTAGTAGAATTGGAGAAGGCGGGGCTCTTTGAGGGGAAAGCGCCAAAGGCGCTGAGTGACGCCGAAAAGTGGGCGCTGTTCTTCCGGTACGTGAAGGACAAGGGGAAGCGTGGTTTGGTAAACGAGCTATTAAGAAAAGAGGAGGGTATAGCGATGGCCGGGGAAGTGTTACTGACCATAAGCCGTGACGAAGCAGAATGGGCGAGGCTGGAGAGCGAGTACAAGTATGAAGTTGACCGGCAGAGTTTCATAGTGGGCGCCCACCGGGAAGGCCTGGCGAAAGGATTGGTGCGGGGAGAAGCGAAGGCGGCCCAGCGTTCACATCTGGAAAAGCTTGAATCGGCGCGCAAAATGAAACAAGACGGCCTGAGTGTCGAAAAAATCCATAAATATACCCGGCTGTCCCCGGGAGAAATAGAGATGTTGTAGCCGGCACAGCCCCCGTGAACGCTGCCGGCGGGTCTGGGCGCTGTGCTAGTCTTCCTCTAAACCCAAGTCGTCGCCTTCTTCTTCGTTTATTTCGGTTTCGGGGATTTTTACCGGTTTCTGTTTTTTCTTTTTGGCCGCGAACGAAAAAGATCCGGGCCTGTGGTACGACCTGCTCACGTAGGAAACAAGCATAAAATAGAAGACAAGGGCTATCGTGACCACTATAACCTGCCAGGAAGTTATTACCCCGGCAAAAAGCTTGATCATTTCCGGTTTAAACATCATTTTTATTATCGGATTCCGGGCAGGGATTGTAAATCCCGGATTACCAGGGAAGGAATCCTCTCTTCACCGAACGCCGTTTTTTTCCGCGACGGAAGCATGTCCCGCAGTCTGAGGGAACGAAGGTCGCCGGCAAAAAGGACGGTCTTAAAACCCGCCGCCGCTGCGGGAAGAATGTCGTTTTTCATGTCGTTCCCCACATAGACGGTTTCGCCCGGCTGTATGCCCCGCTCTTCAAGCCGCTTTACGGCCTTTTCAAAAAGCCGGGCGGATGGTTTTGCCTCTCCTTCCTCAAAGGACCAGATAAGCAGGCGCGGATCGAAGCCCATCTCCCGCGGGCTTTTCCCGAAAAAGGCCTCGAAAAGAAGCGGGGAAAAGAACTGGGCGTTGGAAATGACCCCAAGAACAAGACCGCTGTCTTTAAGTTTGCCGATGGTTTCCGCCGCGCCGGGCATGGGGTATACGGGGTTAACCGCCAGTTCGTACAACAGGGCGCGTTCCCCGGCGGATCGGGCCTGTCCCCAGTTTTCGGGGATGGGGCCGTCATAGCCGGCCCAGATTTCCTCTACCCGGATTTCCGGGAACGTTTTGCCGGCGGCCTTCGCTTGCTTGTGGAACGCCGTTACCGCGCCGCGAAAAAAAACTTTCATCGCGGCGATTGCCGGATCCTCCGTGTGCGGCGAAACCGCCGGCGACTTTCCGGGCGGTGCGTCCGCCGCGCCGATTTCC
>JAISND010000136.1 GCA_031276615.1 Treponema sp.
CGTTTCTGGTAAAGGGCAAAGTCCTCTCCGCCCATGCCCGGCGTGCAGGGTACGACGCTGAAGCCCAGGCTTTCGGCCGTTTCCGCGGTGAATTTGCTCAGGGCGGGATCGTTGTCAACGGCCGATGTGTTCATTGTCCAGTCAAAATCGATCCGCAGGCCGAAGGATTCCGCGGCGCCCCGGCAGAATTCTTCCAGCCGCCGGCCTGTACGGGCAAGCTTTTCGTCGGTAAAGGCGCGGAAGGTTCCCTCAAGCAGGGCCGTTTCCGGAATGACGTTCCAGGTACTGCCCGCCTCGAGCCTAGTAAAACTGACAACGGAATTATCAAAGGGATCGGTGTTGCGGCTGACGATGGTCTGGGCCGCGCCCACCAGCCAGGCGGCGGCGGGAATCGGGTCAAGGGTGTCCTGGGGCCGGGCGGCGTGCCCGCCCCTGCCTGTCACCACGATTTTGAAAGCGCCGACCGCGGCGTGGGTGGGGCCGGGGCTTACGCCGATGATGCCGGGCGCGGTTTCCGGAGATACATGGAGGCCGTAGATTTCGTCAACGTCATCGAGGACATGCGTGTCCAGCACCTGCTTCGCGCCGCCGCCCCCTTCCTCGGCGGGCTGGAAGAGAAGCTTGACCGTTCCGGCAAGTTCTTCCCCTTCCTCCGAGAGGAGCAGCGCCGCGCCCAGAAGCGCCGTCAGATGAAAATCGTGTCCGCAGGCGTGCATAAAGCCGGGCCTTTGCGATGCGTAGGAAAGGCCGGAACATTCGGTAAGGGGCAGGGCGTCGATGTCGCAGCGCAGGGCGATGACGGGCTTTCCGGTTTTTGTACCGGGGGCGGCGCCGTCACGGGGGAATCGGCCTGTGCCTGGAATCCGCGCCACAAGCCCGGTCTTGAGGCCGGTGTCAAGAACCTCAATGCCGGCTTCGTGCAATATTTCCCTGATGCGGGCGGTGGTTTCGATTTCTCCGTTGCCCGGTTCGGGGTGCTGGTGGAACCACCTGAAATGCTGTTCCAGCTTTTGCTGCAGGGAAACCCGATCCATATCCTTCCTCCTAATGGCTCGTTTTATTCGCGAAAAAAGTCCCCAAGGCCTGAATGACCGTTACCATCAGAATGAGGAGGATGATCGTCACGATGGTGACATCCGTCTGGTAACGCTGGTAACCGTAGCGGATCGCAAAGTCGCCGAGTCCGCCGCCGCCCACCGCGCCCGCCATGGCGGTAAGACCCACCAGGCTGATAAAGGTGATGGTTACCCCGCGAATGATACCGGGCACGCTTTCTTTAAGGTAGATTCTGAAGATGACGCCGGCCGGGCTTGTACCCACCGCCTGCGCCGCTTCAATGGCGCCGCGATCAATTTCCGCAAGGGCCGATTCCATCTGCCGGGAAAAGAAAGGCGTTGTACCGAAGATGAGGGGAACCACGGCTCCCCTGACCCCGATGGCGGTTCCCACGATGGCCCGGGTTACCGGAATGAGCAGGGCAATGAGAATGATGAAAGGAACCGAACGGAAAAAGTTGATAATCTTGTCCAGCACGGTCCAGAGGGGAATATTCTCCAGAATGTCGCCTTTGCGCGTAACGGTAAGCACAAGGGCCAGCACAAGGCCGATAATGAAGCTGATCGTGCCGGAGATGCTCATCATCACGAGAGTCTCCCGCAGGCATTTTAAAAGTTCGGGAATTTTTGTGACCACATTCGGCATTATTTTTGCGGCAAAATCAGCCATTTTTCAGCACCTCCACGTGCACCCCCTTTTCGCCCATCCACCGAATCGCCTTTGCGACGGCATCGGCTTCGCCCTCAAGAATGTTGACAAGCCCGCCGACAGGCGTTTCCCGGATGATGTCCAGATCGGCGAAAATGATATTGATCTTCACGTTGTACAGAACGGATACCGTGGAAATGAGGGCCTCCACGGCGTTCCGCCCCGCATAGCTGAAGCGCGCCAGAATCTGCCCCGGCTTCAGCCGCACGATGGGTGAATCCTCGTTTATCAAATCGTAGATCTTCCGTAAATTTGAAGTGGTGGCGATAAAGTCCCTGGTAATCTGCTGCCGTGGGTTTGAAAAGATATCGAAAATGGAACCGCGCTCGATGATGCGGCCCGAGTCCATTACCGCCGCGTGGGTACAGATCGATTTTATCACCGGCATCTCATGGGTAATCACCACCATGGTAAGGCCGAGCTTTTTATTGAGTTCCCTGAGGAGGCCGAGGATCGACTGGGTCGTCTGCGGATCAAGGGCGCTCGTGGCCTCATCGCAGAGCAGTATGGACGGCTTTGAGGCAAGCGCGCGGGCAATGCCCACCCGCTGTTTCTGGCCGCCGGAAAGCTGGGAAGGATAGGCCTCGGCCTTGTCGCTGAGGCCCACCAGATCCAGAAGCTCCCTTACCCGCTTTTCGATATCGGCGCGGGACTGTCCCCGGTACTTGAGGGGAAAGGCGATGTTTTCGCCTGCGGTACGGGAACGAAAAAGGTTGAAGTGCTGGAAGATCATGCCGATGTCTTCCCTGCTTGAACGGAGTTCCCGCGTATTGAGTTTGGTAAGGTTCCGCCCCTTGATCAGCACCTCCCCCGAGTCGGGGCGTTCAAGCAGGTTGATACAGCGGACAAGGGTACTTTTTCCGGCGCCCGAAAAGCCGATGACGCCGAAAATTTCCCCTTCCCCCACGCTGAGGGAAACATCCTTTACCGCTTCAACGGCTTGCTTTCCGTGAAAGGTTTTTGAAACGCCCTTTAGTTGAATCATCGGTTTGAACCGCTCCCTCCGCCCCCTAAAAAGCGGGAATATAGGCGCCTTTGTAGGTGGTCTGGATCACCTGCCGTACCGGATCGGTGTGGTACTCATCCACGATCCGCTTGTACAGGGGATTATCCTTGTCCGCGGTACGCGCCGCGATGATGTTGATGTAAGGGTTCCGGCTGCCGCCGGACTGCCGTTCCAGGGCAATGCTGTCTTTTTCGGGGTTAAGCCCCGCATCTACCGCGTGCCCGCCATTGATCACCGAAGCGGTTACGTCATCAAGAAGCCGCGGCGTCTGGGCTGCCTCGACCTCGATAAACTGAAGGTTCAGCGGATTGTCGGCAATGTCGCTCAGGTTCGGCGTGGGGCCGGCGGCTTCGGGGACCTTTATCAGCCCCGCCTTCTCAAGTACCCGCAGGGACCGTCCGCCGTTCACCACATCGTTGGGAATGGCGATCTTGTCGCCGTTTTTGAATTCGGAAACGGCCTTTATCTTCCGGGAATAAAGCCCCAAGGGCGCCAGCAGGGTGTCGCCGATGGCGGACAGGTGGTAGCCCTTCGTCTTTATCTCGTTGTCAAGATAGGCGTAATGCTGAAAGGCGTTGAGGTCAATTTCACCGTCCTCAAGGGCGCGGTTCGGCTGCACATACTCGGAAAAGCGTACCAGCTCAATGCGGATATTCTCTTTTTTCAGAGCCTCGATAACCGGGTTCCACTGCTCGTTGTATTCCCCGACCACGCCGATTTTTACCACCGTCTCCCCGGCGGCCTCCTGTTTGTTCCCGCCGGCAAAGGAAACCACACCTGCCAAAAGGGCAAGGGTAACAGCAACAAGAAACTTTTTCATGGGTTTCTCCTTTGTTTAAAGTATACTAATCTTATAAGATTAATATTTTATAAACATAGTAATCATATCGGGATATTATGTCAAGAGAAAAAATGAAAATTGCGGGCCCATGCAGCTTTCCCGAAAACTGAAATTTTGGGAAAGCCTCAAATTTCCGAATTAAGAATTGCCCTGCTCGGGTTATTTGTGTATACTAATCTATCAAAACTAGGGAGTGGAGCCATGCAAAAAGATACAATTGTCCTGTTTGTCAGGTACAATAAACTGGCCAATAAAGCCATGAACGAAATTATCAAAACCCTAAGCCCCCAGGAATGGAATAAGCCGCTCGGCGGTTATTTCCCGTCCGTTCGCGGCCTCTGTTCGCACCTCTATATCTCCGATTTTAACTGGCTTAAACGCTTCAGAAACCTGCGGGAATTTTCCACCCTCAAGGATCCGTTCTTTGATCGGGGCTACGCCTTTAAGGATTTGCTCTTTGAAGACATGGGGGAGTATTTTTCCGGGCGGTCGCAGCTTGACGACAGGCTGACGGCCTTTGCCGCCGAAATTACCGATGAAGATTTGACGGCCAGCTTCAGATTCACCGATTCTTCGGGTAAATCCCTCGAGCGGAATTTCGGCGGCGCCTGTCTGCAATTCCTGAATCACGAGACCCACCACCGCGGCATGATTTCACTGTACCTTGAGCTTTTGGGCAGGGAAAATGATTTCAGCTCCTTCGGCCAGGCACTGAAACCGGAATGAACGGGGCCGGACAAAAGGGCAAACAGGGAGGAAAAATGATACGGGTAGTAGCAAAGAATTTTATAAGGCCTGAAAAAATCGGAGAAGCCGAGCCTCTTTTCAGGGAGCTTGTTGCCGCGACGCAGAAGGAAGCTGGCTGCATAGAATACCGG
>JAISND010000230.1 GCA_031276615.1 Treponema sp.
GTGCAGTGCGGTTTCTGTACGCCGGGCTTTCTGATGAGCGCCGCGGAAATCGTCAACTCCGGAAAGGAATATTCCGACGACGAACTGCGCAGGCTTCTCTCCGGGCACCTCTGCCGCTGCACCGGCTACGAGAATATCTTCAGGGCGGTGAGGAAAGTGGCGAAGACGCGCGCCGCGGCAAAGGCCTGAGTAATTCCGCCGGGACAGATTTCAGGGAGTGTGCATGAAATTAATGAACCTCCCCGCCGCAAGCCTCCCCCGCGCAAGCGGGTTCCTGGGTACAATTTCGCGCCGTTGTATAGCATCGTAAGTTACGGCGTGCCGGTGAATCCGGGTACCATGCTCATGCTGGCCTATTACGAAAAGGGCGCGGCCCGTCCCGGGAACCCGTGCCTGTTCTCGGTCTGTCTGCCTGCGTGTTCTATGACCACTTCACCGCCTTCGATCTTTTGCTCCCCGGATCATGGCCGGAGATATGATCACCCGCGAAGAGCTTGCCCTGCCCGGCGATGGCGGATTACAATCTCCCCATGAACGGTAATTCCTTTTCCGGCGTTGATCTAATCCGCGAAGCCTTTCACTACCGGAGCCGCTTTGAAGGTTCCACCATGGTGTTCAAGATCGATTTTCCCCTTACCGAAGATCCGGGTTTTCCCTATCTGATGAAGGACCTTGCCCTGCTTGCCCGGACCGGCTTCAGGGTGGTGATTGTGCCGGGTGCCAAGGAATGGATCGATTCCGTTCTCGGCGAATACGGCATTGTTTCTTCCTATACCGCCGCCGCGGAAGAAACGTTTCCCGCGAGGATCACCACGAAAGCCGCCATTCCCTTTGTGGAGATGGCCGCCTATCATGTGGCGACCCGTTTTATGACCTTTCTTTCGGGAAGCCGGGTCGACGCGGTGATCGGCAATTTTGTCCGCGCCAGGGGCCTGGGCGTTATAAACGGCGTCGACATGGAGCATACCGGAACCGTGGACAGGATATACACCGAGTCCATCGGCCGCGTCCTCGACCTGGGCATGGTTCCCATTCTGCCCTGCATAGGCCGGAACCCTTCGGGAAAATCCTACAACGTGGCGAGTGACGAAATTGCCCTTGCCGCTTCCGTCGCGCTGGGCGCGGTCAAGTTTTTTATCGTGTCGGATCACGGGGGAATACGCGCCGGAACCTGCAGGCTTCCCGAGAATACGGAGATCCGCGAAGACGGCCTCGTCGTGCGGCTGAGGCCCCAGGAAGCCGAGGCCCTGCTCGGCCTGAACGCCGGGCGGAAGGAGCAGCCCCTGCGGGAGCTTTCCCTTGCCCTCAAGGCGTGCCGGGCGGGGGTTGAGCGGGTGCATATTATCGACGGCAGGGAAGACGGGGCGGTGCTGGGGGAACTTTTCTCGAACCTCGGCGCCGGCGTAATGGTATACGCCGATGAATACGAATCGATCCGTCCCCTCCGCAGCCGGGATCTTCCGGATATCCTGCGCCTCATGGAGCCGCTCATGCAGAAGGGTATCCTCGTGAGACGCAGCGCCGAGCAGATCCAGGAAAAAAAGGACGACTACGTGGTCTATGAGGTGGACGGTTCCCTGCACGCCTGCGGCGCCCTCCACGACTGGGGCGAGAACCAGGGTGAAATCGCGGCGATTGCGACGGATCCCCTCTACGCCGATATGGGCCTGGGCAGGCGCGTCGTGGGTTTCCTCATCGAACGGGCGCGGAAAAACGGTTTCGCCAGGGTCTTCGTCCTTACCACCCGTACCCAGGACTGGTTTGAGACCCTGGGCTTCCGCGAGGCGGCGGTGGAAAGCCTCCCCGAACGCAAGCGCAGCGCCTACAATCAGGGCCGGGGGAGCAAAGTCTTCGCGCTGGAGCTGAATTGAGGGAAGCCTCCGAAACCCGGAAAAGGCGCTACTCCCCTTCCAGCGGAACCTTCAGCGCCGAATCGTCAAGCGCGACAAGCACCCGGCCCTCGCGTAGAAGGCGGCGGTTTTCCGCGGAGGAGATGATGAGCAGGGCGTCTTCGCGGTCAATGACGGGATCGGTGGGACGCTCGCCGAAAACGCCGCGGGCAAGTATGCGCAGGGGCCTCCCGCCGGCGAGCGCCGCGTCCCCGGCGGAAAGGCCGGAACCGAGAACGGCACTCAGTGGCGCGTAACGGATCATCGAATCCTTTGAAGGCTCCAGCATGTTCCGCTCATAGACAAGGTTCATGCCGGTGTCCCATATTTTCGGGAAGAGGCAGGGCCGGATCATGGCCGAACCCTTTCTGCCGTGGACGGGCAGTTCCCCGGCGGCGATGATGATGATCCCCGTGTAGGCCGGGACGGGGAGGGGCCCCAGAATCCGCATGGGTTCGGCGGGGCGGCTGTGGCGTAGCAGCGCCGAAACAAGGCCGCCAAGGCTCAGGGAGTAGGAGGCCCGGAGGCTGCGGAGATCCGGCGAGAGGACGGGGACAGGGGCCTTTGCCCCAAGGGCGAAATTTTCCGCCTCCGCAATGCTGTATTCGCCCCTTTCGACGAGATCGGCGATGGTGGAAGAGGAATCCACCGGCAGATCCAGAATCTCCGGCCTGATGAGCCTGATGTATCCGGACTCGAGCAATGCTTCCCCCCTGGTTCTCCCGGTGGGCAGCCTGATGTCCGCCGAGGCCAGATCCAGGGAAACAACGGCGTTTATTTCCATTTTATCCCATTCGAGGGCGCCGCTGATTCCGGTCAGAGGCTGTCCGCAGAGAGCCGCGGCGCAAAATATCAGTATGACAGCGAATTTTTTCATCCCTATTCCTTACCCTTGCCGGCCGGATTCCCCTTCAAAAACCCGGCCGGGATTTTGGGCTTCCCTTACTTTATCGGAACTTTCAGGCTTTTTCCTTCGGGGAGTATCTGATTCAGGGTCATGCCGTTGGCCCCGGCCAGCGTCTCCGGATCAACTTCGTAGGCCAGGGCAAGGGACCAGAGGGTTTCGCCCTGCTTGACCAGGTGGCTTCCCTCAAAGACGGGAATTTCCGGCCCCGCTGTTTTTCCGCGGTAGGGGTCTACCTCTTTATGGGCCGGAATGATTATGGTTTCCCCGATTTTAAGGTAGCGGTTCAGAATGCCCGGATTGAGCTGATCGATGAGGGAAAGGCTGACGCCGTAGTGCCGCGCGAGGGCGGAGAGGGTGTCCCCGTATTTAACCGTGTAGCGGTAATGCCGGAGCAGGCCGGAATCGCTCCGTTTCAGGGCTTCCGCGACCAGGGGAAGGACGGAGGCGGGAACCTTCAGCTCATAGGCGGGGTCCCGGGGGGTAATCCCGTAGCTGAGTTCCCGGTTCCCCCGGAGCAGGAGTTCCCCGTCGATGCCCGCTTCGGCGGCGAGGAGATCCAGGGCAAGGGATCTGCCCACGGCAAGGTTCGTCCATTCGATCCTTTCCTGCCAGCAGTCAATGCCGAAACGGCGGGGCTGGGACAGAATCCAGGCCACGGCCAGAAATTTCGGCACATAGTGGATGGTCTCGCTCCGCAGCTCTTTCCCTTCGCAAAGCTTCCAGTAATCCCGAATTCCCGTCCGTCCGGCCGCCCGGTTTACCGCGCCCAGTCCCGCGTTATACGCCGCCAGTGCCAGGGGCCAGCTTCCCAGGTAGCGGAAGTTTTCTTCCAGCTTCCGCAGGGCGCTTCTGGTGGATTTCTGAAAATCCCGCCGCTCGTCCACCATGTCGTCTACCTTCATGTTGAAGGGGCCGATGCTGTTCAGCATGAACTGCCAGAGTCCCACCGCTCCCGATTTGCTCCGCGCCGTCGGCTGGAATCCCGATTCGATGACCGGAAGGAATACCAGCTCCGCCGGCAGCCCCCGTTTCGCGATCTCTTCCCTGATGAACGGGATGTAGATGCTCCCCCGCCGCATGACCGCGTTAAGCCAGGCAATGCCGCCGGGGCTGGAATACTCCCTGATGTAGCGCCGGGTCAGGGCCTGTTCCAGGGCTTCGGGATCCAGCATTGAAGGCGGGGACGCTTCGGAGCGTCCGGCGGGCCGGGATTCGGCCCGTGAAAAGGGCGTGGGTCCCGCCGCGGGATTAAGGCGCAGGGGCCGTCCCGAAGGGGCCGGGGCTGCTGCGGCCGGGTCCGCCGCGGGCAGCCTTCCCGCGCCGCCAAGCAGGAGCGCCGCCAGCAGCGCCGGGAACGTTTTCAGAATTTCTCTCCGTAGTACAGCCCCGCCCATTCCCAGCGGCCGTGGATTTCCGGATCCGAAGGAAAGTAGATCTTCCTGAAATAGAGGTACCAGGTGGATATGTACTGGGACCAGCCCCAGGTTCTGAGGTAGGCTTCGGTCGCGTTGGAGCTCGCGTCTAGGCTGTCGGCGTAACGGATGCGGTTTCCGCGCATAAAATCGGAGAGGTTAAAATCCGCCACGCCCGAATCGTCGGTTTCTTCCTGCTCCCAGGAACGGGCGAAGAAATTCACCTTGGCCTGGCACTGCCCGAGCCTGCCGGGACTGCCCATATCCAGGGCGGCTTTCACCGCACCGAGCAGGGCGGGCAGGCTTTCAAAGCTCCAGTCCTTGGGAGAATTGTTGAAGTCCACCTGCTGTTTCGCGTAATGATCCGCGTTCGGAAAGCCCGGAATAACCGTACCGGCGTAGGGAAGGTACTGGGTGTAGGAACGGATCGCGCTGTTCCATTCCCCAATCCGCTCGTAGGCCTGCCCCAGCATGAAGTAGGCCACACCGAGATCGATCCTGTCCGGAAAGCGGGAAATCAGCTCCTGGTAATACCAGACCCGCTGCTCCGGGTTATCCACCAGATTGATGAGCTGGTTAAGGCAGGCAAGGTGAAGCGATTCGTTGTTGATGGTCAGATCGGGATAATTTTTGACGATCAGATCAAAATACCGGGCGGCTATGGGGTAGGAATCCTGCCGGGTATAGGCGTAGGCGATCATCAGAAGGTAGTAGCTGTTGTAGGGATCGTCGGGATATTTTATCGTTCTGGAACTCAGGAAGTGGATCAGCCTTCCGTATTCCCTAATCTTCGCGTAGTTGTTGGCGATTTCCCTTACCACCGTAAACTGATCCTCCGAAGAGGCCGGTTCTCCGGCCAGAAGGATAAACAGATCCTTCAGATTCTCCCTGTTTTCGGGTGAACCGGTAATATAATAGGGGTCGATTTTGACCGAATCGTTTTTTTTGAGGTTTTTCCCGCAGACGACAGGCAGCGCCGCAATCAACAGGAGCAGCAAAAGGACGAATTTTTCCCGTTTCTTCCCCATGACAGCGAATTCTAGCATCCTGTTCCACAAGGGGCAAGATGCCGCGGGACGAATGCATATAAAGGTGATACCTCCGCGGGCGGGAAAAAACAGGGCACAAGTTTCTCCCGGGGGCCTGCCGGAGGCCAAAAACACCCCGCCCCGCCGATATTCCACCCTGTTTTTTCCCGCCCACGGTACTTTCCCTCCAAACGCGCTCGCCCTGCAAGAAACAGGGAAGAACCGGGTACACCTGTGTTACGGCCCCGGAATGTAGTCAATTTTCAGGGTGACGTTGCTGTTCACCGTGCCGGCGCCATAACTGGTCCCGTTCCAGCCCTTTCCCCGGAATGCGTTGCCCCACTTTCCCGTGGCGTCAGAGCCGCTGTAGGTGGCGGGTATGGAGCCGTAGCCCGTTGCGCCGGAGGGGACTAGGACGGTGACGGTTTTGGGGACGGAGACATAGTTTTCGAACAAGTCCGCCCCCAGCGTGGGGGCCGTGGCGCCCAGGGTGACGGTCAGCGCGGTTCCTCCGGTATAACTGAACGCAGAGTTGCCAATGCTGGTTGCCGCGGGCAGGGACACCGACGTAAGGCTGCTACAGCCGGAGAACGCATACATGCCGATGCTGGTTATGGTATTCAGGGTAACGCTGCCGCTTGCGGCGGGGTAGACAATCAAAGTGGTTTCCGCCTTGTCCAGCAGCATACCGTCCCGGGCCGTATAGTTGGGATTGGCGGGATTTACGCTGATGCTGGTGAGGTTTACGCAACCCGGAAAAGGATTTTTACCGATTGCCGTCAGTGAAGCCGGAAGGATGACTGTGGTAAGGCTGCTACAGTCGCCGAACGCAGAGTCGCCGATGGTTTTCGCCGCGGGCAGGGACACCGACGTAAGACTGCTACAGTAGGCGAACGCCCTTTCATCGATGGTTTCCGCCGCGGGCAGGGACACCGACGTCAGGCTGCTACAGTTGAAGAACGCCCATCCGCCGATGCTTGTTACTGCGGGCAGGGACACCGACGTCAGGCTGCTACAGCCGGAGAACGCATAGTTGGTAGTCTCGACTTCGGACGCTACCAGGGTTTTCAGATTGGTAAAGTCCTTGAATGTTGGATTGGAGTAACTGCTTCCCGCCTTTATGCTTTTCGCGGCATCGGGCAACACGAGGCCCGTGACGTATTCCGCTCCGGCGTTGCCGGTTCCGGGGTCGAATTCCGTACCGTCGCTCATGGTACACTCCGAAAGGTCCAGGGAAACGTATTTGCCCTGCCCGGCAATGGCGGACAGGAGACCCGCCCAGCCGTTAGTAGCATCCGCCAGGTCGATGCCGCTTATCGTAACCGGGATAGGGGTAGTGCTGTCATTCCCAGCCATATCTGACAGCAACATGGCCAGGTCCTCAACACCGGAAACCTCACTGTTTACTGCTACCGTATACGATACGGTACTATTGTCTTCCAAGATCACGGTGTAGCTTACGGGGGCGGTGAAATCCGGCGTTGCCGGGTCGGAGACCAGGGAAAGCCCGGCGTGGGTAATGTTTGCGGTCAGGCTGGTAGTATCGGTGGTTGAAAGTACAATCACAGTGATGGTATGAGCTTCATGATCAATCCTGCCAGTAAAGGAATTGTCTCCGTCGTTTAACGTAAAGCCCGTAATGGCCTCCAGGGCGTATTCGGCAAAATCCGTTTCCGCAAAATCGTATTCCGCTTTGGTAACCAGGCCGTCGTAGATGTGGGCGGTTAGCCCCTTTGCCACGGCCTTGCCCGCCATATAGAGGCGCAGCTCCAGGTCGTAGACCCCGGAATCCAGGGGGATGGTTCCCGTGTTCGCGCCCGCGCCCAGCAGGTCAATGGGGTTCCCCCCGATCAGCGTAACCAGGCCGTCTGCGTCCTTCACGGTAAGGCTTGCCAGGGTTACGCCCACGGGGAAGCTGATGTCGTACTCCAGGGTTCCCGTACCGCTCTGGGTCAGCTTGCCCGTATCAGGGGTCAGGGCCACGCTGACGGCGGTCCCGGCGGAAGCAGTAATGACGATGCCGCTCTTGTCGCCCCTTACCAGGGCGTTGCCGGGGTCCGTTGCGGCGGCTGGGGACGCGAAGCCCCGTACGGCAAGGCTCCAGGTCCCTGCTGTCAGGGTAAAGTTCCCGGAGGACACGCCTATGGCAATGGTTCCGTTCACGTCCGGTACATTTTCCGCCTTAGCCGGGCCGCCGGTGGCGGTAAAGGTCAGGGTATAGTACAGGGAATCCACGGCATAGAGTTTGGGCAGCAGGGTACGCGCCGGATCCCCGCCCAGGCTGACCCGGAGGACTCCCGGTTCCGGAGCCGCGGGCTGTTCCAGGCCGGGCATGGCGCAGCCCGCGGCCAGGAGGGCAAGGCAAAACAGCAGGGCTGACAGCAAAGCCGGCAGGGCTGCCGGGAATGGTATGGTTCTTTGTATGGTTTTCATTATCCGCCTCCTTTAGTCTTCCACTGTAAGGGCGATTTCTTTGGAATATCGTACCCCATCGAACTCCGCGGTTACCCGCAGGGTATGGGTTCCCAGGCTTAACGTGTCCGCATACAGGGTGATGATGCTGCCGGTCCCCATTGGCACCAGGCCGATGTACCAGACGGCGTCAGCGTCGTTGTTATCCGAACCGGTGATACTGACGGTCTTGGTTCCGCCGGGTTTGGTCAGGGTAAAAGCCCCTTCCGTAACCGCGCCGCCGGCGAAGTCGTCGATGGTCAGGGTGATGCCCTGGCTGGTGGTACTGACCGTCCACTTGGCCCAGAAGGTTTTATTCCCCGTACTGCCCGCGGAGATCGTGGTAACCGCAGTCCCGGTACAATTCTCGTTGTCATACCAGCCGCCGAAGGCGTAGTCGGTTCGGCCAGGCGCGGTAAGAGTAATACTGCTTTCCACGGTGTAGGATGCGGGGTTTGCGCCGTTGGTCCCGCCGTTCAGGTTGTAGGTGATGGTGTAGCTGTCGGCCTGCCACCGGGCGTGGACGGTGACGCCGGCGGTCAGGGTGTGGGGCCAGGAGCAGAGCGAACCGCCTTCCGCCGCGCTGTACCAGCCCTGGAAGGTATAGCCGTTCCGGGTGGGGTCAACGGGCTTCTCCACCGTCTTGCCCTCGCCGGCGGTAATGGCCGCCACCGCGGAACCGCCATGGCTGTCAAAGCTAAGGGTGTAATTTGTTGTTAACTCCCCACCCGTGTTTCCGGCGATTATTTTCTCCACCTTTTCTTTCAGGCTTTCCAGCCGTTCTTTGTCCTCCGTCAGCAGTTCCTGTACCCCTTCGGGCAGGGCGCCCAGCTCCGCCAGGGCATCCTCCAGTTCGGGAAGCAGGGTTGGGGCATCTTCCGGGCTATTCACCTCATCGGGATTCTGTCCAAGTACATTCCCGTAGGTATCCTGGAATTCATGGGCAGTACGTACGTTTTCTATCTTTTCTTTTACGGCCTCCAGTTGGGCCTTCTCCGGGGCAAGCGCTTCCTTTGCGGCTTCCGGCAGGGCTTCGTATGCCGCGAGCACCTCATCTACTTTGGCCGCAAGGTCCTCAAGCTCCTCCGCCGGGGTGTCAAGGCCGATTTCCCCGGCCTTCTTTTTCAGCACTTCCTTGACGGTCCCGGTATTCTTGAAATCGTCTGCCGCTTTCCGGTCGGCATCGGACAGCCACCGGGCGTGCATGGTGACGCTGGCGTTCAAAGTGTAGGGCCAGGTACAGGCCGTGCCGCCTTCCGCCGCGCTGAACCAGCCCTGAAAAGCATAGCCTGTCCGCGTGGGGTCAGCGGGTTTGGGAACCGCCGTCCCTTCATCCGCCGTTACCGCCTGGACCGCCGAACCCCCGTGGCTGTCAAAGGTAATGGTGTACCGCACAGAGTCCGGGCCATCCCCCGCGGGCTGCGAACACCCGCCTGGCAGGAGGCTCAGTATCACCGCCGCGGCGCAGAAAACCGCCGGACAGTAGAACCCATGTTTTCCGGAACCATATTTCATTGGTAACCTCCCTGATAAATCCGGTAACCTGACCATCGCCCGGTAAAATTACCCACAGAAAAAAGCGTAAAAGTAAGAATTAAAGGGGAAAAAAGACCGGAGATTAAGATAAAGATGAGTATTATGAGAGAGAGAGAGAGAGAGAGAGAGAGAGAGAGCAAGAACCGTGCCAAGCATGGC
>JAISND010000011.1 GCA_031276615.1 Treponema sp.
GCTTCCAGCGCGCCGCCCAGGCCGTAGAGAAGGCCGGCGACGGTGTACACAACGATCAGGGTACGCCCCACGTTGACGCCGGAAACCCGCGCAGCTTCGGCGTTGCCGCCTATGGCGTAGAGGTTTTTCCCGTACGTTGTTTTGTTGAACAGAATGTAGGTGATGACCGTAACAAGGGCGGCAATGATAACGATATAGGGAATTGAGTAGACCCCGTCAAAGCCGATGTAGCCTGTTCCCAGGACGGCAAAACGCCGGTCAAGGCCGCCTATGGGCTGGGCGCCGTAAGGCGGCCGGTCAAAGTAGAGCGAGGTGGCGCCGTAAACCGCAACCATAGATCCCAGGGTGGCGATAAAAGCGGGAACCTTGAGCCTTGAAATAAAGAGACCGTTGAAAAAACCGAAGACTCCACAGGCGATCATGGCGGCAAGGATGGGCAGGATCAGGGGGAGTACCGGCATCCCGGGGTACATGCGCCGGGAATAATCCGCGGCCTGCAGGAGCGAAGCGGAGAGAACCGCCGCAAGGCCGACCATGCGCCCCGCGGAAAGGTCAACGCCGCCGGTGATAAGAATGGCGCCCATGCCCATAGCGAAGATAACCCGCGTCGCCGACATGGAAAGGATATTCCGGAAGTTATTGAGCGACAGGAACGACGGTTCCCTGATGGCGATGACCAGGATCAGGGCGATGAATACAAAATAGATGGCGTATTGAATCCCGAAGCTTTCGGCCTTTTTTAAAGAGACGGCCCTGCCGTTCTTTTCAGATGCGTTGTTCATGGTTCTCCCCTTGCGCGCGCGGTTGTTCCGGATTGTATTTTGAAACCGGCCTGTTATGCGAATTTGCCGCAAGGCGCATAATGTCTTCCTGGGTTGCGGTTTTGCCCTCAAGGAAACCCGTTACCCTTCCTTCGCACATAACCATGATCCTGTCCGAAATTCCAAGAAGTTCGGGCATTTCCGACGAGATCATGATGATGCTTTTCCCCTGTTTTGCCAGTTCAATGATGACCGTGTAAATTTCGTATTTGGCGCCCACGTCGATTCCGCGGGTGGGTTCGTCCAGTATAAGAATGTCCGGCTCGGTCAGAAGCCAGCGGGCAAAAAGTACCTTCTGCTGGTTGCCGCCGGAAAGATCCCGGATAAGGGTTTTGCTGCCGGGGGTTTTTATATTGAGGGTCTTTATTTTTTCAGCCGCGTCCTGTTCGCTCCTCCTGTCATTGATAAGCCCCAATGCCCCCACATAACGTTTAAGGTTTGCCAGGATCATGTTGTCCTTGACCGAACGCATGGGGATGATCCCCGTAGCCCGCCGTTCCTCGGTTACCAGGGCAAGTTTTTTCGACTTTGCCTGTCCGGGGTTTTTAATGATCGCTCTCTGCCCGTTGATAAGTATCCGGCCGCTTTCAAGGGGCCGCAGCCCGAAAATCGATTCCACCAGTTCCGTCCGCTGGGCGCCCACCAGGCCGCCGATGCCGAGAATTTCCCCGCGGCCAAGGGTAAAACTTACGTCTTTAAAGGAACGCGGGTTGGCGGAAGAAAGTTTTTTTACCCCCATAATCATTTCACCGGGAACATTGTCCTTGGGCGGGAAGCGGCGGGAAAGTTCGCGGCCCACCATCAGCCTGATAATCTGATCCGTGGTAAGATCCTTTGCCGGATATGTTCCGACGTGTTTACCGTCCCGCATAATCGAAACTTCGTCGGAGATGGCAAGAATCTCTTCTATCTTGTGAGATATATAAATAATCGCGACTCCCTGGCTGCGGAGCCGCCTGATAATTTCAAAAAGCCGGGAAACCTCGTGTTCGGTAAGGGACGAGGTAGGTTCATCCATTATGATAACCCTGGCCCTGTTGGACACGGCCTTGGCTATTTCCAGGGATTGGATCTTTGACGCGGAAAGTTCCCTTACCCAGACGGCGGGATCTATCTCCATGTTGAGATCACGAAAAAGGGCAGCCGAATCCCGGTACATTTTTTTGTGATCCACAAATTTGAAGGGTCCCGCCGGGCGCAGGGGGAAGCGCCCCAGCCAGAGGTTTTCCATGGCGCTCCGCAGGGGTATGGGGTGCAGTTCTTGGTGGATCATGGAGATTCCCGCATCCAGGGCCTGCCGGGAATTCTCGAAATGAACGGGCCTGCCCTCCAGCGTAATTTCCCCCGAATCGGGATCATAAATGCCGAAGATGCATTTCATCAGCGTGGATTTACCCGCGCCGTTTTCTCCCATCAGGGCCAGCACCGATCCGGAACGGATGTCGATGGAAACCCTGTCCAGGGCCCTGACGCCCGGAAATGATTTCGAAATTTCCTTTATTCGAAGGACGTAATTGTCGTTTTCCATGGTGTTATTTCGCCTAACATATGATAACCGGAAAACCCGTCCCGAAGGACGGTTCCTGCCGGAGGCTTTAAAGCTCCGCCGCAGTGAAGTCTAATACCCCGGAACCCGCCGTTCCTCCCCCGCGAAAGCGGGTTCCCAGGGAGCTTCAGGACGGGGAGCTTCACTGAAATTTTCTGTAATTGTCTCTGGTCACCTTCTGGTAGGGAACCCACACGTATTTTCCGCCGGTGATGGTCCAGCCGGTATCGGCAGGATTCGCGCCGGTGGCCAGCGCGTAGGCGATATCGAAAGTGGCTTTGCCCTGGTTTTCGGCGTCGTTCAGGACGGTACCCAGAAGGGTGCCTTCCGCAAGGGCCTGCAGGGCAGGGGCCGTGGCGTCAACGCCGACTACGGGCAGATACTTGCCGCCGGAGAAGAAACCGGCTTTCCGCAGGGATTCAATGACCCCCAAGGCCATGTCGTCGTTATTGCAGAATACTGCTTCAATCTTGTCGCCGAAACGGGCCCAAAAGGCGTCCATCTTTTCTACAGCCCTGGGGCGATCCCACATGGCGGTATCTTCGGCCAGAAGCTGAACCTTAAGCCCCGCGGCCTGTACAGCCCTGATGGAATATTCTGTCCGCAGTTCCGCGTCCTGGTGGCCGGGTTCGCC
>JAISND010000231.1 GCA_031276615.1 Treponema sp.
CCGGGGAAATAAATTCCCGGCTCCAGGGAGAAACAGGCGCCGTCCAGCAAAAGCCGGCCGTCGGGGAATTCCACGGAATCCATGTTCACGCCGGAGCCGTGTACTTCGCTGTCGATTCCATGCCCGGTGCGGTGGCGTATCGCCCCCTCAAAGCCCGCGCCGGCAAGTATCTGCCTGGCTTTGCGATCAACCTCCGCGCCGGCCGGCCGCCTGCCCGCCGCAAGCTCTTCCCTGACAAAGCGCAGGGCGCCCTCGCGGGCTTCCACCAGTCCGGCGAAGGCCCTTTCGACGCCCGGCGCGGGCTGTTTCGCGTAGACCCCGACCCAGGAAATATCCGCGTAAATGCCGCCGGGTCCGGAATCCCGGGCCCAGAGATCAAACTGGATAACATCGCCTTCGGCAAACCGCGCGCCGCGCCGGGCCTGGCTTGCCGCGTCCACGGGAATATCGTAGTGGGGGTTCGCGGAATTTTTACCGGCCGCCACAATGGGCGCGTGATCGGCGGCGAGGTTCCGCTTTTTGAATTCCTCAAGCATGATTCCCTGTATGTCGCCTTCGCGTATCGCGTCCCGCTCCGCGAAGGATTTTCGCACCCGATCCCAGCAGATCCGGACTATCTCGTAGAGATGCCCGGCGGCTTTTTCGTGGGCCTCGATGCCGGCCGGATCAAGAAGGCCCTTAAAACGCTGAAGCAGCCCCGCCGCGGAAACCAGGCTCAGGCCCGCTTCTTCAAGGAGGGCGGCGGTACCCGCGTCGAGGAAGGAAATGGCGGTGATGGTTTCGGAGAAGTGGCTGCCCCAGCGCTTTCCCGCGAGGGGCCTGAGCCGCTCAAGAAGTTCCGCGCGGCTCCGGTAGGAAACCACGCTTCCCGGCAGGGCCCTGCCTCCGGTTCTCAGGCCGTCCTCTTCAATGGCGTGCACTATTCCCAGGGCTTCCCCCCGCGCGGGAACCGCGTAGAGCCAGAGCCGGGAATTGGTGGTTTCAGGATCAATGCCCAGAATTTCGTCGGAAAGCCTGTCCCGGTGGCGGAAATTGCAGAAAAGCCACCCGTCGAGTCCTTCCTTCAGGATGGCGTTCCGCATTTCCCCGATTTTTTCGGGATCCATTAAAATTCCAGTTCTACGCTGTCCACGCCCTCAAACTGATCGTCAACATTGACGTTAAGGGGTATGTTCCCCCAGCTCTCGTGGGCTTTAAGGTGGTGTATGTACAGCCGGACGTGGCTGAATTCGCCGCTTTTGTAAAAAACGGTAAGATAGGGCCAGTTCTCTCCCGCCGGCAGCGTGACCAGTTCCGCCCTGCCCGCGGCTTCGGTAAACCAGTCGTAGGGGATGTAGAGCCGGGCCATCTGGTTTACCCCCTTTCGATACTGAAGAATATAACCCAGCCGGTAAGGATAGATCTTTTCCACGAAAACATTCTTGTAGAAATATTCGGATTCATGCTCTTTGGATATTTTCTGGGCAAAGAGCGGTGAAACGGCGACAAGGGAGACAAGCAAAAGGGACGCAAAAACAATTTTCTTCATAATAAACCTCCGGTTTTAACAGGGGGCTTCCCCGAAATTCGGGTTTTCGGGAAGGCTGCCCTGGTTCACGCGAACTTTAATCCGAGCCAATTTCAAAACCGGTTGTTTTGAAATCGCCTCATCTGTAAACATTATACGATGAAAAAGCCGGTAAATTCAAGGCAAAAATCAGGGCGTTTCATTCCCGCGCGGATCCGGGCGTTTCCCCGTCCGGCGGCAGGGTCGCCAGCATTATCGCCTTTATCGTATGCTTGCGGTTTTCGGCCTGATCCCAGGCCCGGCTTTGGGGGCCGGCTATAATATCCGCGCTGACCTCCTCGCCCTTGACGGCGGGCAGGCAGTGGAGGAAAATGCTGTCCTTCCTGCCGGTTTTGTCCATCAGCGCCTGATTCACCTGATAGGGGCCGAGAAGCGCCTTTCGTTCCTCCCTTTTGGCCTCCTCGCCCATGGAAGCCCAGACATCGGTATAAACGGCGTCCGCGCCCTCCACCCCGTCAGGGTTTTCGGTGATCCGGATCTTTGCCCCGGATTTTGCCGCCCAATGGGAACACCTGTCAACCAGTTCCTGATCCGGAAGCAGGCTTGCCGGGGTGATTACCGTAAAATGCACCCCCATTTTCGAGCAGATGACGAAGAGGGAACGGGCCACATTGTTCCGGCCGTCCCCCACAAAGCAGAGTTTTTTCCCCCCGGCGGGGCCAAAGCTTTCTTCCAGAGTCATAATATCCGCCAGAACCTGGGTGGGATGGAACTGATCCGTAAGGCCGTTATACACCGGAACCCCCGAATATCCGGCCAGAATTTCCACGGTGGACTGCCTGAAGCCGCGGAACTGTATTGCGCTGAACATGCGTCCCAGCACCCGGGCGGTGTCCTCAATGGATTCTTTCGCTCCAAGCTGAATATCCGCGGTTGAAAGGAATACCGGATGCCCCCCCTCTTCGCCGAAGGCGGTTTCAAAGGCGCAGCGCGTCCGGGTGGAACGTTTTTCAAAGAGCAGGGCCAGGGTTTTTCCCGTAAAACGCCGGAAAACCTTCCCCGCTTTGCTTTCTTCCTTGACTTTTTTTGAAAGATCCAAAAGATACCGGATTTCCTCTCCGGTATAATCCAGCCAGCTGGGCAGAGATCGCCCCTTTAATGTCACGGACACAGTAAACCCCCGGTGACCTTTTTTCAAAGCCTCTTTCCGCTGAATCTAGCATGACCCTTGACCGAAAAACAAGGGGCGCAGAAAAGCAGCCCCGGCAGGGGCTGTTTACGCAAAAAGGCAGCGCCTTCAAACAAAGGGAGGCAGCCTTCAGGCCGCCGTATG
>JAISND010000257.1 GCA_031276615.1 Treponema sp.
CCGGGGTGCGTTTGCGGCGCCTGCGGTCATGCTCAGCTGTCGGTTCGCCGCCTTTGCCGCTCTCGGTGGATTTTTCCGTGCGCCGGGCTGCGCTGGCTTTTTCGATTAACAGCCCTGAACGGGCTGCGTTTGCTGAGCCGGCGCACAGGCTCACCTGAAGGTTCGCCGCCTTTGCCGTTCACGGTGGATTTTTCCGTGCGCCGGGCTGTGTCGCCTTGTCCGATTAACAGCCCTGAACGGGCTGCGTTTGCTGAGCCCCCAAAAGATCTATCCGGGCCTTGACGTAGTCCAGCCTGTCCTGGTTCAGCACGGCGCGGCGGTATGGGGTGGCGGCCAGTTTTTCCACCTGGTAGCCGCCGCGGCTGATAAAACGTTTCCCCTTCCCCTCCGCAAACCAGTAAACCAGGGCGATCTGTTCGTTTGAAAGCTCTATGGCGTTGATCCCTTTTTTGCCGATGGCGCTGCCGGAATTGAAAAGGCAGGGAACGGGAAGATCGTCACCGTAGAGACTCTGGCGCAGCACGTTCCGCCGCTCGGAACGCCCGAGTTTGCCCAGGTCAAAAATAAGGGCGGCCACTTCACGCTCGATTTGCTGCCGGTCTCTGCCTTCCGATGCCGGATAGTCCCGGCAGAGCCGCTCTATCTCGAACTTGATGTAATCAAAGCGCCCCAGGGATTCAAAGAGGGGCCGGTGGGTATGGCCGATTATCGAAAGGCAGTGATTCTCCAGTGAAAAGGCGTAGGCCTTCTTTTCAACGGAAAAACGCCGGTTGGGGCTGCGGGCGGAGGAGATGTTTCGGATACCGAAGGGCTTGAGAAAATAGCGCAGGCCAACGCCGGCCAGTTTGTTATACTTCAGATAAAACCGCGAAGCCTGGTGTCCGTGGTACACAAAGGCGGGAATAACGCCGGTCTCTATTTTGACCGCGCTGTAAAGCGGATAGGGATAGCTTTTTTTAAGGAGGAGTTCCTCATCGTGGTTGCCTACTATTTTGTAAAGCCGGTTCCGTGAGGCGAAATGATCGAATATCCGGTACAGCCGGAACCATCGCTCCCGTATGCTGTCCAGGGAATAACGCTGAAGCTCCTCAATGTCGCCGTTCAGTACCAGATACCAGCCGCCCCTGAGATAATAGTCCTCAAGCAGGCTGATGAGCATTTCCCCGTTATTGGCCAGGTCGTCCCCCCGGCCTGTTCCCATGTGAAAATCGCTGATTACCAGGGCCCTGCCGTTCCCGGAAATATCCAGTATCGCGTCGGGGTTGAAGTGATGGCTTGTTATATCGTCGAAAAAAGTTATTTCCGCCATTATCCCTCTTTTCAGCTTACCCTGTATGGCGGCTTTGTGCTATACTTGCGGATATGGAATTCGTCCGGAAGCCGGGGTTTCCGGACAGGTCCAACAAGGAGCCAAACATGCGTCTTAACGACAGGGAACTGGAAAACCGCGCCCAATGGGAAAAGGCCGGCATAGAACTGCCAAAATTCGACCGCGGGGCAATGATACGGGCGACCCGCGCCGCGCCGGAATGGGTGCACTTCGGGGCGGGCAATATCTTCAGAATCTTTCCGGCCGGCCTTCAGCAAAACCTGATTGAGGCGGGCATTGAAAAAACCGGCATTGTCATGGTGGCCGGCCGCGACGGGGGGATTCTCGACCAGGTGTTCAAACCCTGCGACAACCTTACCCTGGGCGTCACCCTCAGGGCCAACGGCGAAATCCGGAAAAGGATCATCGCCAGCATCGCGGATTCGTACTGGATGGGCGCCGCCGGCGATTACGGGGCGCTGAAAAATATCTTCCGCGCCCCCTCTCTTAAAATGGCCAGTTTTACCATCACCGAAAAGGGTTACAACATAAAAGACGGCGGGGGCGAATACCTTGCCGACGCGGCCGCGGATTTTGCCGCGGGGCCGGGCGGCGCCACCGGCCCCGGAAACTATATGGGCAAAATCGCCGCCCTTGCCTGGGAACGCTACCTCGCGGGCAGGGCCGCCGGCAAAACCCTGCCCCTTGCCTTTGTGAGCATGGACAACTGTTCCCACAACGGGGACAGGCTCTTTTCTTCGGTCGAGGCCTTCGCCCTTGCCTGGGCCGAAAGGGGCCTTGTCGAGAAGGGCTTTGTCGATTACCTGCGTGACCGGAACGCGGTGAGCTTTCCCTGGTCGATGATCGACAAGATCACCCCCGGCCCGGATCGGGGCGTCAGGGAAATGCTTGAAAAGGACGGTTTTACCGACACCGAATTCTACGCCAAAACCACCCCCACCGCGCCCTTTGTCAACGCCGAGGAACCCCAGTACCTGGTCGTTGAGGACGCGTTCCCCGCGGGAAGGCCCGCGCTGGACAGGGCGGGCGCGCTTTTTACCCGGCGGGAAATCGTGGACAAGGTGGAAAAGATGAAGGTCTGTACCTGCCTGAACCCCCTGCACACGGCCCTTGCCATCTTCGGCTGCCTCCTGGGTTACACCCGCATCAGCGATGAAATGAAGAACCCCGGCCTCGTAAAACTTGTGGAGGGAATCGGATACGACGAGGGGCTTCCGGTGGTGGTTGATCCCGGCATCATATCGCCCAAAAAATTCATTGACGAAGTGATCGGGGTGCGCTTTCCCAACCCCTTCATGCCGGACACCCCCCAGAGGATCGCCACGGACAGTTCCCAGAAGATTCCCGTCCGTTTCGGCGAAACCATCAAGGCCTACCTCGCGGGTAAAGCCCGGGACGGCTCGGGCAAAAAACTTTCCGCCGGCGATCTCAGGCTCATCCCCCTGGTTCTGGCGGCCTGGGTCCGCTACCTCCTTGGCGTGGACGACAGGGGCCAGCCTTTCACGGTAAGTCCCGATCCCCTGTACGAAAGCCTCAGCTCCGGCCTCGCGGGCATCAGGCTTGGTGACGCGGGGCCCTTCCACGCGGCCCTTGAACCCATCCTTTCAAACAGCCGTATCTTCGCGGTGAACCTTTACGAGGCGGGACTTGGAGAAAAGGTGGAGGCCCTTTTCGCGGAGCTTGCGGCCGGTCCGGGCGCGGTGGCGGCGGCGCTGGCGAAATACGCAAATCGTTAGGCGCAATAACCGGAATTTTGCCGGGGAGCGAAAGGGAAGATGATCATCTGGTTCGCAACGGGCAACGCCCATAAAAAACAGGAACTGGCCGCGATTCTGGCCGCCGCCGTTCCCGGCCTTGACGTGAAAATTCCGCGGGACGCCGGCATTGCGGATTTCGATCCCGATGAAACCGGTTCTTCGTTTTACGAAAACGCCCTGATCAAGGCGCGGGAACTGCGCCGCCTGCTTGACGCGAAGGGCATCGCCGGGCCGGTTGTCGCCGACGATTCCGGGCTTTGCGTGGACGCGCTTGGCGGGCGGCCGGGGATTCTCTCCGCCAGGTACGGCGGCCTGGACGGCGGAAAAATCGGCGCGGCGGAACGCAACGCCCTGCTCCTCGCGGAAATCGGCGAAAGGCAGCCCCGGAACGCGCGCTTCGTCTGCGCGATGGTTCTTCTCCGCGGCGCGGATCGTTTTTGCCTTGTCCAGGAAACCCTCGAGGGGGAAATAATCGGCAGGGGGGAAACGGGCCGCGGGCGCGGAGGCTTCGGCTACGATCCCGTTCTCTACCTCCCGGAACAGGGAAAAACCGTGGCGGAACTTTCCGAAGAAGAAAAAAACCGAATCAGCCACCGCGGCAAGGCGGGAAGGGTCATTGCCGGAATACTGGAGTTGTCTTGTCAAAAGTGAATATTGAGGCAGAACTCAACGGGCCCCAGCTTCAGGCGGTACATACCATTGAGGGGCCGGTACTGATTATAGCGGGAGCGGGTTCCGGAAAAACGCGGGTTATCACCTGCCGCATTGCCCACATGCTGGGAAAGGGCATCCCCCAGTCGGCCATACTGGCCCTCACCTTTACCAACAAGGCGGCCAGGGAAATGGAAACCAGGGTGAGGGAGCTTACCCAAAAAAAACTGCAGAACCTGACGGTCAGCACCTTCCACGCCTTCGGACTCAGGATACTGCGGGAAGAGGCGGAACTCCTGGGCCTGAGGAAAAATTTTTCCATTTACGACGAAATCGACCGGCAGTCCCTTATCAAGGAAAGCCTCCGTGAATGTCACCTGGCTTCCCTCAAGGCCGACCTCTACGCGCTGGGGCAGATTTTTTCCGGCGTCAAGACGGGCCTCCTCGGCTGGGAGAAAAACGCCGCCGAAATCGCCGCGTTAAGCGGCAGAAACGGCTGGGAACCGGTCTACGAGGCCTACCAGCAGGGTCTCAGGGTGTATAACGCGGCTGACTTTGACGACCTTCTTACCCTGCCTCTGGAGCTGTTTGAAAAACATCCGGAGGTTCTGGAATCCTTCCGGAACCGTTTCCGCTACATCATGGTTGACGAATTCCAGGACACCAGCCTTGTCCAGTACAGGCTGCTGCGGCTCCTCGCGCTGGGACAGGAAAAAGGCGGCGGGGAAAAGGGCGGG
>JAISND010000274.1 GCA_031276615.1 Treponema sp.
CGGTTTACGACTACCGGCTCCAGGGAGGCAGCCCGGTGCCGCTGCTGTACCAGAGCGGCTACCTTACCATCACGGGCTACGACGAACAGTTTGATGAATACACCCTGGGCTTTCCCAACGAGGAAGTGCGGTACGGGTTTCTCAATTTCCTTTTGCCCTATTACCTCCCCCGTCTGCCACGGAGCGGTACTACCATGCGATATTCTACGTGGTTTTTACGCTGATGGGTCAGTACGCCGCCGCGGAAGTACAAAGCGCCGCCGGCCGTGCGGACGCGATAGTAAAGACGAAGGAGGCGGTATATGTGTTTGAGTTTAAGCTTTCAGGCACCGTGGAGGAAGCGCTCAGGCAGATAGACGAAAAGGGCTATCTTATCCCCTGGACCGCGGAGGGGAAAAAACAGGGTGGAATATCGGCGGGGCGGGGTGCCGGAGGTGAAAATGCCCTGCATGCGGGGTGTTTTTGGCCTCCGGCAGGCCCCCAGGAAAAACGTGCGCCCTGTTTTTTCCCGCCCGCCGTGGTATCACGTTTATATGCGCCCGCCCTGGTATCCGCTTGAACTTTTGTTTTTCTTCTGTAAAAATCAAGCTATGAATACCATGATCGCCTGCATAGGCAGCGGGAATATGGGCTTTGCCCTGATGAAAGGCGCCGCCGGCATTGTCGGCGGCAAGAATATCGGATTCACCGATGTAGACACCGGAAAGGCGGCCGCCGCGGCCAAATCCCTGGGAGCGGCCGTTTTGAAATCAAACCTTGAAGCGAGCGTTAAGGGGGATTACATCTTCCTTGCCGTAAAGCCCCAGGCGCTGCCGGGTGTACTTGTTGAAATAGCGCCCAACGTGAGGGAACGGCTTGCCGCCGGAAAGCCGGCGATTCTGGTTTCTCTGGCGGCCGGCTGGGCTACAAACAAAATCCAGGCCATAGTCGGAGGTTCCGGAATCGATGTTCCCGTGGAGTGGGCGCCTGTGGCTTCCGTCCCGGTGATACGTCTCATGCCGAACACCCCGGCGCTTATTTCAAAGGGAGTAATCGCCTTTGCGGCATCGCCCGAAGTCCCGCCGGCGAAAATAAAAGAGCTGGAAAAGATCCTCGGCGGCGCGGGAATGGTGGATCGGATTGAAGAACACTATATGGACGCCGTTACCGGGCTTTCAGGCTCCGGGCCCGCTTTCGCGTATCTCTTTATCGAGGCTATGGCCGACGGCGGGGTACAGGCGGGCCTTCCACGGTCAAAGGCCCTGCGCTACGCCGCGCAGACGCTTATGGGATCGGCGGCGATGGTTCTGGAAACGGGCAAATCCCCCGCCGAACTCAAGGACATGGTCACTACGCCGGGCGGTACTACCATCGCCGGCGTGGTCGCTCTGGAAAACGGCGCTTTCAGGGGAACCGTTATCAACGCGGTTGCGGCCGCGTACAAACGTTCAAGCGAGCTGGCTTAAACCCGTCAGTCCCGCTTCCCGCCCGAGTCCCTGTTCCGGATCACATTGCGCTGTATCTTTCCGCTGATCGTCTTGGGAAGCTCCCCGACAAATTCCACAATGCGGGGGTATTTATAGGGAGCGGTAACCCTCTTTACATGGTTCTGCAGTTCCCTTTTCAGTTCTTCCGAGGGGCCGAATCCTTTTGCCAGCACAATGCTTGCCTTTACCACCTGACCGCGCATCGAATCCGGCGCGGCGGTGACCGCGCACTCAAGCACCGATGGATGTTCCATGAGGGCGCTCTCCACCTCGAAGGGGCCGATGCGATAGCCGGAACATTTTATCACATCGTCGTTTCTGCCGACGAACCAGTAGTAACCTTCGTCGTCGTGCCAGGCCATGTCGCCGGTCTGATAGACGTTCTCCCGCCAGCAATTTCCGGTTATCTCCTCATCCTTCCAGTAGCCGCGGAAAAGTCCCGGTATGTTTTTTGCCGGGCCGGCCGGTGATTCGGCGTACATGCTGGGCCCGGCGTTGGTGATGCTCATGTTGCCCTCAATGCCGTCGTCGCAGGGGTTGCCGTCCTCGTCCAGCAGGTTAAGCCCGAAGAGCGGCGCGGGTTTCCCCATGGAACCGGGCCTGACCGGCAGCCATTTAAAGGCTGCCGCCATGACGGAAGTCTCCGACTGGCCGAAGCCTTCGCGGATCTCAAGGCCCGTTTTTTCCTTTATCTGGTGAAACACTTCCGGGCTGAGAGGTTCGCCCGCGACCGAAGTGTGCCTGATAAAACTGAAGTCATAGCCGGAAAGATCTTCTTTGATAAGGTAGCGGAAAATCGTCGCGGGCGCGCAGAAGGTCGCGGGACGCAGGCGCTGTATGGCGGAGAGCATGCCCTGGGGGCTGAATTTTTCGGTGTCGTAGGCCCCTATGGCCGCGCCGCAGATCCACTGTCCGTATATTTTACCCCAGGCGAATTTCGCCCAGCCCGAGTCGGTCTGGGTCATGTGAACCATGCCGTCCTCGACACACTGCCAGTATTTCGCGGTTACGATATGACCCAGGGGCAGGGAATGGTTATGCGCAACCATTTTCGGCATTCCCGTTGTACCGGAAGAAAAGTAGACCAGCATGGGATCCGTGGTTTTGGTATCCCCGTCACCCCGGGGCCGGCTGAAATTTTCGGAAGCCCCTTCAATGGCGGCGCGCATGTCGATACAGTCACCGGGAATCGGCGCGCCCCCGCCCTGTCCGCCGGAGACAACGGCGATTCTCTCAAGCCCCGCGATTCTTGGCCGCGCGGCCCTGATGTTTGCAAGAATATCCGCGTCGTCAACGGTGACAAGGAGCTTTACCTCCGCGATATTGCAGCGGTATTCAATGTCCTTGGCGGTAAGCTGGTAGGAAGCGGGAATGCAAACCGCGCCTATTTTCATCAACGCGCACATAAGAACCCACACTTCCGGACGCTGTTTCAGGATCAGCATTACCACGTCGCCCTTTTTTATTCCCAGCGCAAGCAGGGCGTTTGCCGCCTTGCCGGAAAGGCGCTTCATGCCGGCAAACGAAAAGGACTTCATATCCCCGGCGTCATTTGTCCAGAGCAGGGCCAGCTTTTCCGGCTCAATCCGCGCCCATTCGTCAACCACGTCATAGGCAAAGTTGAAATTGCCGGGGACATCGCAGCGGTAATTGGCGTAAAAATCTTCATAACTGTCGAATTCAATTCTGGGACAGTAGCGGGATAAAATTTCGTTCACGTTTCTATTCCTGGATAATGGTGATAAACCGGGACGGCCTGTCCACGGCGCTCTGTCCGTGGGGCAGCTGCGCGTCAAAATAAATGGAATCCCCTTCGTTGAGGATATATTCCCGTTTTCCCACGGTTACCTTTACCCGGCCTTCAACCACATAGTTGAATTCCTGCCCCGAATGTGTTACCGGATCGGCCGGCGCCTTTGAGGGATCCAGAAACACCAGCAGAGGCTCGATGGTTCTGCCCCTGAAATTGTAGGCAAGACTCGAAAACTCATAACCGGGGTACCGCTCGATCCGCACCCCCTTGCCCTTTCTGCACACCGCGGCATTCGCCATCTTCGGATCTTCTCCGGTAAGCAGCACCGTCGCGTCGGTTCCCAGCCTGCCCGCGATTTTGTACAGTACGCTGATGGGAATATCAAGATCGCCGTTTTCGTATCTGGCATAGGTTTCCAGCGTTATGCCAATGTCCTTCGCCATGTCCATGGCGCTGATTTCAAGAATTTCCCGGAATTCCTTGATCCGTCCGGGAATTTGAGAGACTTCTTCTTCCATGACCTTCCTCTGTAAAGGCTAAAGGGTTTCCGCGTTTCACCGTTCCGGCGCTGATTGGTTTGTTCAGAAA
>JAISND010000021.1 GCA_031276615.1 Treponema sp.
ATAAAGGCCCGTTCAATCCGTGCGACATCTTCCATTAAAACGGACTGAATAATATCGTGATGCTCCTTGCAGGTTTCCAGTTTTGTATTGTGATGGCTCTGTATGGTGCTGAAAATTCCCAGCCGGTAGGTGTGCTGCATTATTTCACCGAAAATTTTGCTCAGCCAGGCGTTCCGGGCTGAATCTATCAGAAAGGTATGAAAGGCTATATCCTGTTTATAAAAGACAATATTGCTTTCATAGCCGGAATCAAGGCAGCTGTCCCTGAAAATTTTGTCATATTCGAGCAGCTTCATCGAATCGATCTGATTTTTGTATTCGATAACCGCGGCAGGTTCAATCAGCTTGCGGAGTTGGTAGAGCTGAATGGTATCCTCAAGGGTAATGGTTTTCGCGCGGGTGTCGCTTCTCGGAAATATGTCAACAAGCCCCTCCTTTTGCAGCATGATGAGGGCTTCCCGTACCGGTGTCCGGCCTGTTTTTAACAGATTCGCAATCTGTTTTTCGCTGATACTCTGCCCGGGAAGATACTCGCAGTTCAGTATCTTGTCTTTCAGGCAGTTACAGGCCTTTTCTTTCATATTTGTGACTATCTTTTTCTTGTTGACGTCTGTCTGTTTCATCTTCGTGAATTTTATACGGTGTAGCATATCCGGGGGCAAAATGTCTACAGCGGGCCAGCGCATATAAAAAATCAGGATTATACCTGCGGCCTCCGTAACGGTTTTCTATTTTCCGGCCGGGAACAGGGTGAGCGCATGTGCCAGGGGGAAGTACCGTGGGCGGGAAAAACAGGGTGGAATATCGGCGGGGCGGGGTGCCGGAGGTAAAAACGCCCCGCGTGCGGGGTGTTTTTGGCCTCCGGCAGGCCCCCAGGAGAAACTTACACCCTGTTTTCCCCTGCCCGCCGTGGCATCACGTTTATATGCGCCCGCCCCGGGGCGATCCGATCTTGAATAATTCTGCTTTCGGGGTTAAAATTAATAATAATCCACCTTTCTATTGAGGAAAACAATGGCTGATAAAAACATGGTTATGATTGACGGTAATAACGCCGCGGCTTATGTGGCCCACGCGCTCAGTGAGGTAATCGCGATTTATCCGATTACCCCTTCAAGCCCGATGGGGGAATTTTCGGATGAATTTTCCGCCCAGGGAAGGAAAAACCTCTGGGGAAGCATTCCGCAGGTTGTTGAAATGCAGTCCGAGGCGGGCGCCGCGGGGGCCGTGCACGGGGCTTTGACCACCGGCGCGCTTTCCACCACCTTCACCGCTTCCCAGGGACTCCTTCTCATGATACCCAATATGTACAAGATCGCCGGCGAGCTGAGCCCGACGGTGTTTCATATCGCCGCCCGGGCGCTTGCCACAAGTTCCCTTTCGATTTTCGGCGATCACCAGGACGTTATGGCCTGCCGCCAGACCGGCTGGGCCATGCTTGCTTCCAACAGCGTGCAGGAGGTAATGGATCTGGCGATCATCTCCCACGCCGCTACCCTGCGCACACGGGTACCCTTCCTCCATTTCTTTGACGGTTTCAGGACCAGCCACGAGCTGCAGAAAATCGAGGAAGTTTCCTATGAAGTTATGAGGCAGATGATCGACGACGAGCTTGTGCAGGCCCACCGGCTGCGGGGGCTCAGCCCGGAAAGGCCGTCCATCAGGGGTACGGCGCAGAATCCCGACACGTACTTCCAGGGCAGGGAAGGGGTCAATAAATATTACGAAAAAGTTCCCGGCCTCGTGCAGGCCGAGATGGACAAGTACGCCAAACTCACCGGCCGCGCCTATCACGTGTTCGATTACTACGGCGCCAGGGATGCCGAAAAGGTGATCATCATCATGGGCTCCGGCGCGGAAACCTGCGAGGAAACCGTGGACTACCTCAGCGGCAAAGGCGAGAAGGTCGGCATTGTCAAGGTGCGGCTCTTCCGTCCCTTTGACGCGGGCCTCTTTGTCAAGGCGCTGCCCGCCACGGTAAAGGCCATCGCCGTTCTTGACCGTACCAAGGAACCCGGTTCCCTGGGCGAACCCCTCTACGAAGACGTGCGTACAGCCATCGGCGAAGTGATGGGCGCGGGCAAGGCCCCCTTCCAGGCTTACCCCGAGGTACTCGGCGGACGCTACGGCCTTGGCTCCAAGGAATTTACCCCGGCCATGGTCAAGGCGGTGTTCGAAAATCTCTCGGGCAAGAAAATCGCCGGCTTTACGGTCGGCATCAAAGACGACGTGCTGGGCAGGAGCCTTGATTACGACGAGCACTTTGTCATTGCCGAAGAGGGCATGAACGAAGCCATGTTCTACGGCCTCGGTTCCGACGGCACCGTCGGCGCCAACAAGAACTCCATCAAGATCATCGGCGACGCCAAGCCCGAACTTTCCGCCCAGGCATACTTCTCCTATGACTCCAAAAAATCGGGAGGCTTTACCGTTTCCCACCTCCGTTTCGGCAAACAGGCGATCCGCCGGCCCTACCTTATCACCAAGGCCGACTTCGTCGCCTGCCACAAATTCTCCTACATGGAAACCTTTGATCTCCTGGCCAACGCCAGGGACGGCGGAACCTTCCTCCTCAACAGCCCCTTCGACGCGGCCGGCGTATGGGAGAAAATTCCCCTGGAAGCCCAGAAGCGAATCATCGACAAGAAGCTGAAATTCTACGTTATCGACGCCGCCGAAATCGCCCGCAAGACCGGCATGGGCAACCGCATCAACACGGTCATGCAGGCGGCCTACTTCAAAATCTCCGGCGTGCTTCCGGAGGCGGACGCGGTCAAATACATGAAAAAATTCATCGAAAAATCCTACGGCAAGAAGGGCGCCGACGTGGTGCAGAAGAACTACGCCACCGTGGATGCGGCCCTGGCCGCGGTAGGGGAGGTGAAGTACCCGTCCTCCCCCGAAGGGAAGCTCCGCATGAAGAAGCCCTTTGCCACCGCGAAGGACGCCTGGATTCGGGACACCCTGGGCGTCATGTCCGGTCAGGAAGGAGACAAGCTCCCCGTTTCCAGCATCCCCGAAGACGGCACCTTCCCCACCGGGACAACCCAGTACGAAAAACGCTCCGTCGCGGAACGGGTGCCCATCTGGAATCCCGAGGTATGTATCCAGTGCGGAAATTGTTCCGCGGTTTGTTCCCACGCCTGTATCCGCATGAAGAACCTTACCGACGCGGAGGTTTCCCGGGCTCCCGCGGGTTTCAAAACCGCCGCCATCAAACCAAAGCCGGTGGACGGCAAAAAAGTTGCCCTTATCATCTCCGCCGAAGACTGCATGGAATGCGGCGTCTGTATCAACAACTGCCCCGTGTCCAGGGATCAGTCAAAGCCCTGCGCCCTTTCGTGGAAATCCTACTCCGACAATCCCGAGTACCACAAAGAACAGGTTGAAGCCTGGGACTATTTCCAGAGCCTGCCCGAAGTTCCCGTTTCGGAACTCAACCTCAATACCGCGAAGGGCCTTGCCTTCAAGCGGCCCCTCTTTGAATTCTCCGGCGCCTGCGGCGGCTGCGGCGAGACTCCCTATGTCAAAATTCTCTCCCAGCTTTTCGGCGACAGGGCGGTTATCGCCAACGCGACGGGCTGTTCTTCCATTTACGGCGGGAACCTTCCCACCACCCCCTACTGCCGGCGCGCCGACGGACGCGGGCCGGTCTGGTCAAACAGCCTCTTTGAAGACGCCGCCGAATTCGGCCTTGGCATGCGGCTTACCAGCGACAAACTTGCCGAACATGCCAGGGAAATGGCGGTAAAGGCCAGGGACGAAGGCATACAGGCCGCGCTCCTTGACAAAATACTCGCCAATGCCCAGGCCGACGACAGCGCCATTGAGGAACAGCGAAAACTGGTGGATGAACTCAAGGCGGCGCTCAAAAACGACCAGGGGCCGGCGGCCAGGCAGCTTCTTTCCCTCGCCGACTACTTCATCAAACGCTCCGTGTGGATACTCGGCGGCGACGGCTGGGGCTACGACATCGGCTACGGCGGCCTTGACCATGTCATCGCTTCCGGCCGGAATGTCAACCTTCTGGTCATGGACACCGAGGTGTACTCGAACACCGGCGGCCAGATGTCCAAGGCAACCCCCGTCGGCGCCATCGCCAAGTTCGCCGCGGCCGGCAAGGAAATAACCAAGAAGGATCTCGGCGCCATGGCCATAAGCTACGGCTATGTGTACACCGCCAAAATCTCCATGGGCGCCAACATGGCCCAGACCATCAAGGCCTTCCGTGAGGCGGAATCCTACGACGGGCCTTCCATCATCATCGCCTACTCCCACTGCATCAACCACGGCATTGACATGTCAAGGGGCATGGATCAGCAGAAGGCGGTGGTTACTTCCGGCCTCTGGCCCCTGTACCGCTACGATCCCCGGCTCAAGGCCGAGGGAAAGAATCCCTTCCAGCTTGACTCCAGGGAGCCGACAACCAGCCTTGAGGATTTCATGTACAAAGAAGTGCGCTTCAAGAGCCTCAAGGCCGCAAGCCCCGACCGCGCCGACGCCCTCCTGGCAAAGGCCAAGGCCCAGGCCGAACGGGTCTGGAAGGAATACAAGTATTTGGCCGAAAGACCGTTCTAGCGGTTTGTTGCGCTTCGCGCATAAACGCGGAGGACACAATCCGTGTCCTCCGCTTCCGGTTAAAGGAAAAGCCGGGAAAGGAAAATATGGAAAATAAAAAAACCGTTCTTGCGGTTGATGACGAGGAGATGGAACTCCTGGTGCTTCAGAAATGCCTTGTTCCGCGGTTTGATTTTTTAATCGCGAAATCGGCGGCGGAGGCCACAAGCCAGCTCGAAAACAACAAGGTGGATATTATACTGCTTGACATTGAGATGTCCAGCATTTCGGGTTTTGAATTCCTTCACACGATTCGCAAGAGTCCGAAATACATGGGCATACCGGTCATCATTGTTACCGGTCACGACGAAGCCGGCTTCGAGGAACGCTCCAAAAGCGCCGGGGCCGACGCCTTTATCGTCAAGCCCGT
>JAISND010000087.1 GCA_031276615.1 Treponema sp.
ACGCCCATGATCTTGAGCCGGGGATTCGTGGTCCGGAGAATTATCGCTTCGATCCGGGGGCGGAAGGCCTCGTCCCCCAGCCTGGCCAGGGCGATGATCGCCTCCCCGGCGAGCATGTAATCGCTTGAGGTGGCAAGTTCGCGCAGCAGGGGGATGGCTGCAAAGCAGCCGTGGTTTCCCAGGATGCGGGCGGAAATATAGGCCGTGGTAAAGGGATTGTTGATGATGTCGTCCATGAGGGCCTTTTCCGCGTCCTCGTTCAGGGTTTTGAGGCCCTCCATTGCCCGCAGCGATTCAAGGCGCGTCGCGAGCCGGGGGGAACGCGCCCGCTCCAGCAGTCCCTTGATTGACAGTTTCGAAGGCGTGTCATGAAGGGCGCCGAGAAGAAGCTCCTCCTCGCGGGAGTCCCTGGTCTTGTTGAGTTTGTCCAGCAGTGAAATTGCCCGGAGATCGCGGATCGAAAAAATCACTTCCAGGGCGCCCATAAAAGGAAGCGCCCCAAGGGGCTTGAGCTTTCTCTGCAAAAACAGGGCAATTCCCGTGAGGACGATCATCAGGATGAAGAGCACCTTGAAGGCGGCAAAGGAAGAAACGCCGGCGCCCGCAAGGCAGTCAAGCAGAAGCCCGGCAAAAAAGGAACCGCCCGCGCCGGCAATGCCGAAAATCATGAAGTACACTATTCCCATGTCCAGCATCATCCCGGCTGGGATAAGCCCCATAAAATAGGTCTGGGCTATGTTTTCGGCGCCGTAGAAACCGAAGTTGACCATGAAAAAAAGCAGCGAAAGGAAGAGGATCGCGGTGGTCATGTTGTCAACGGCCCCCCGGGGGAAGAAAACGACAGGCAGCATGCTGGCAAGGCTGAGAATTACCACCACCATGAAAATCGGTTTCGCGCCGATGCGGTCAACAAGGAACTTGATAAAGAGTCCTATCATAAGGTAGCCAAGCCCGCCGAAAACCGTGTAGAGCGAAACCATACCGTCGTTATGGCCGAAAACCTCGCGGGCATAAACGACGATGAACGCGCGGGCGACGCCGGAGGCCAAAGCAACCAGAAAGAAAATCGCCATAAAGAGCCGCAGGCCCGGCTGGGTAAGGGCATCCTTAAAAACCGCGATCAGTCTGATTTTCTTTTCCCCTTCCTCGCCGGGAGGTTCGGGGACTTTTTTTATCAACATGCCGCTCGCGATGCCAAAAGCTATGCCCATACCCATAATGATGGAGTAGAGGTAGATGGGCGGTTCCCGGCCAAGGACGATGGCCACGAAAAAGCTGCCGAACATGGTGACGGCGCTGTTTACGATCTGGGTCTGGGTAAGGTAGCTGCCCCGGTCGGGGCCATACGCAAGTTCGCTCAGCACCGGATTGTTGCCGACCATCCCGAGGCCGCGAAAAAAATGAAAGGCGGCGACCCCCAGCAAAACAAGGAGAAGGGCGATATCCCTGCGGCCCGAGTAATCCGCAAAGGGGGCGGCAACCACAAAGATCATGCAGACAGCGCGCCATGTCCAGGCAAAGCTGAAAATCCCGATTATTGAAAAACGTTTCGCGAGGATTTTCCCCAGCGGAAGGTAAAAGTAGGAAATATAGACCATGGCGCTGATAAGGCCGATATAGGTCGAAGAAGCGCCAAGCCGCATGACAAAAAGGGTAATAATGCTCCCTACCAGAAGGTTCCAGGAGAGGGCGTTAAAAATATTAAAAACATTGTATACGTCACGGGCCCTGGCAAGACGGTAAGGCGATAAAGCTGAAGCCATATATCAATTATTATCCATAATCAAAGATGAATACAAGTAATCGCCCGCGGCAAAAAACCCCGGCCTGACTGCAGATCCCGGGCTGTTGTTTTGATACCGTTTTGCCGGGACATTAACGGGCGCCGTATTTTCTCAGTATCCCGAGGATGCGGAGCATGGTTTCCTCATCGGCAAGTTTTTGCAGGTCAAGCCCCTCTTCCCTGGCCCGGCGGTAGAGTTCCGTTCCGTAAGGGGCGGCAAGGCGCCGGGCTTCCGCGTCGTTCTCCTCCTCCGCCCGGTAACAGAGGGCCTTGAGGAGGCGAAGCAGATTTTGGCCGGACCTGTCCGCCTCAAGGCCGGCGGCAAGATCGGAAAGAGCCGCGCCGGAAGAATTCCAGGATTCCGGAAGCGGCGGGCTTTTCCGCAGACTCCCCGTGGCAAGGACAAGCAGCGCGAGCAGGAGTCCCGCCGCGGCCGAAAGAAGGGCGGCGTGTTTCACCGGTTTCTCCGGCGCGGGGCGCGGGCTGTTTTTCTCAAGGGCTATATCTTCCAGCTGAGGATCTTTCTCTGGGCCAGCGAGATAAGGCCGTACATGGCAAGTCCGATAATGGCCACGTAGAAGATGCAGGCAAAGGATTCGGCGGTTTTGAGAAACTGGGAATACTTGATTATCTGGCTTCCCAGCCCCGTGTTCCCGCCAACGTATTCGGCGCTGATGCAGGCGGTGGTGGCGAAGATCGCCGAAAGCCTGATGCCCGTAAAGATGTCCGCCGCCGCGGAGGGAAGCATCATCCTGAAGTAAGCCTGCAGGCGGGAGGCGCCCAGGGACTGCATCAGCTCCGTCCGCATAAGGGGCACGTTGAGGAAACCCGTACAGGCGTTCATGTTAACCACCGCAAAGGACTGGATAATCACCGTCACCACCCGCACGTTCATCCCGTAGCCCATGATCAGCATAAGCAGGGGAACCAGGGTAATGAGGGGGGTGGTTACAAGGAAAGTGATATAGGGCGAAAGGGCGCCGCTGACGATTTTGGAACTGGTGATGATCGACGCAAGCAAAAGGCCCAAGGGAACCGCGATGATGAAACCCGGAAGCACCGTGCCGATGGTCATCAGTATATGGGGAAGAAATTCGCCGAAGTTGGCGATCATCGAAGCAAAAACGGCGGAAGGCATGGGCAGCAGCCACTTGGGAATTTCCAGAATTCGTACCAGCGCTTCCCATCCGCCAAAGAGGAAAACAAACATAAGCACCGGGGAAATAAAATTAACCGTTTTTCTGCCGTTCATTCCGCACCCCCTATTTGATCTTGCTTAAATCGAGCTTGCCGATAAGGCCGGTTATCCGGCGGCAGTACCCGGTAAAATCATCCTGGGTTATCATGTCAAGACTCCGGGGACGGGGAAGCCCGATGTCCACCGTGTCTACCAGGCGTCCCGGATGGGTTCCCATCACAAAGATTCGGGATGACATAAGAACCGCCTCTTCTATGTTATGCGTTATAAAGATGATGGTCTGCCCTGTTTTCTGCCAGATCTGGAGCAGTTCCATGTCAAGCTGTTCCCGGTAAAGCTCGTCCAGGGCGCCGAAGGGTTCATCCATAAGCAGAATCTCCGGATTGTGAACCAGCGCCCGGATAACGCCGACCCGCTGGAGCATGCCTCCGGAAATTTCCGCGGGGCTTGCGTCTGCGTATTTTTCAAGGCCGACCATCGCAAGCAGCGTGTCCACCCGGTCTTCCCATTCCTTTCCCTTAAGGCCCAGTATCCGCAGGGGAAGGGCCACATTTTCACGGACACTGTACCAGGGCAGCAGGTTGGGCTGCTGGAAGATAAAGCCCACTTTCCGCCGCAGTGCCGGAGGCATGCCGCCCCTGCCGTTCACGGGTTCCCCGTCAATATAGATATTCCCCGCGCTGGGCGCGATGATTCCGTCCAGCATCCTGATAAGGGTGGACTTTCCGCAGCCCGAGGCGCCCAGGATGGAAACGAATTCACCCTCCGTTATTTCCATGGAATAGTCCTTCACCGCGACTATGGTCTGGAGCCGGGTGTGGAATTCCCTGGTAACACCGTCAAACCTGATCTTTTGCTTCACCGCGGCGCCTCCTACAGTTTCCACAGTACGATCCTTTTTTCAACGGCGCTGACAAGGCTGTACAGGGTAATGCCGATGAGGGCAATGATGATGATGCAGCCGTAGGTAAGATCCGTAAGGTTGTACTTGGTGTACTGGAGAATACGGAAACCAAGTCCGATGCTGCCCGCGACAAAATCCGCGCTGACCGCGCCGATGGTGGAGAAGATGCAGCCGAGCTTGATACCCGTAAATACCTGGGGCATGGCGTTCATAAAGACAATCGAGGAAAAACACTGAAAACGGGTCGCTCCCACCGACCGGGCAAGCTCAAGTTTTTCACTTTCGATGTGGGTAAAACCATTCAGGGTGTTCATGGTGATGATGGGAACCGCCTGCACAATGACCACGATTGCGCGAAGGTTCGGGTTCCGCCCCAGCCAGAGCATGAGCAGCGGGATGAGGGTGATCATCGGCGTGATGACAAGCAGGATAATCACCGGGGAGACGGCTTTGACGAGAATGTCGAACTGTGAAAAAAGGGCGGCAAGGAACATGCCCAGGGGCACGGCGATGAGGAAGCCCACGGTGATAATTTTGAGGGTGAAGAGAAAATGGGGAAGGATGTCGCCGAAATGGGTAACGGTTTCCCGGACAACCGATGAAGGCGGAGGCAGCACATAACGCGAAATGTGCAGGCCCCTGGTAAGAAGCTCCAGCCCCGCGAAGAGGATAGCCAATACCACCAGGGGAGCGACGAGGCCGGTAAAGTCGGCCTTTTTTTTATTCTGTCTTTTTATGATACCCTTATTTTCCATAAGACGCGCCTCCCTTCATGTTGACGCGGAGCAGGGCGTTAATTTCCCCCCGCAGTTCGTTAAAGCGCCTGTTCCGGCTTATCTCGACGGTTCTCTCTTCAACGGGAATATCGTCGATGAATTCCCGGGCTATGCCTGCGGGCAGCGGCGAGAAGATGAAAATTCTGCTTGCCAGGAGCAGCGCCTCATCCACGTTATTCGTAACCATGATGACTGTTTTCTGGGTTTTCTTCCAGATATTGAGCACCTCAAAGGCAAGCATCTTTCGCGTAATGGTATCCAGCGCGCCCAGGGGCTGATCCAGTACCAGAATTTCGGGATCATGCACAAGGGCGCGGGCAATTCCCACGCGCTGCTTCATGCCGCCGGAAAGCTCGTGGGGATACACATGCCTGTAGTCAAGAAGCCCCACCAGCTCCAGCATTTCATCAACGCGCTTTTCCCACCGGGAACCCTTTAATTTCATCATCCCGAGGATAAACCGGAGGTTTCCGCCGGCGGTCCGCCACTGGAGCAAATTGTCGCTCTGAAACACAAATCCGAATTTCCGCAGCTCTTCCCGCGGTATGGAAACGCCGCAGCTTTTTCCGTCCAGGGTGATGTTCCCGCCGGAAGCCGGGTGAATGCCCGCGAGGATTTTAAGGAAAGTGGACTTGCCGCAGCCGGAATCCCCAAGGATAACGATAAATTCCTTTTCCCGAATGCTCATGCTGATGTTTCGGATAACTTCGACGCAGTCCTTTTCCCTTTCGGTTCCAAAAGATTTACTGAGGTTTTCAACCCTGAAAATTTCCCGTTCCATGGTTCTCCTATTTTAGGTTCTTTTTTCCCCCCGGTTCAAGGGAAGAACATAAAAAACGCGCCGGAACCGGCCTACAGCCGTTCAAGCCTGAAATTTTTATCCAGGCCCCGCATCATCGCCGCCGCGAGCCGCGCAAGCCCCCCGATGTCGCCCGTGTCACAAACCTCGACCGGGCTGTGGGTGTAACGGGCGGGGAAGCCCATTTCAAGACAGGCGACGCCCTTGCCTTCAAGCTGTATATAGCTGGCATCGGTAAGTATGCCAAGGCTCGCGAAGCGCTGGAAGGGACAGCCGATTTTCGCGGCGCTTTCCTTTGCCAGGCGGAAGAGGCCTTCGTGGGGGAGGGTTCCGTTGAGGGTACCCCTGCCGTGGAAACTGTAGAGCTGCACACAGGGGCCCTTGCCCAGAAGATCGTCGTAGCGGGAGGAAAGATCCTTCGTGTCCCCGGCGAGGGTCACGTCCAGGGAGACGGCAATGTCGGGCCGCACGGTACGGGCCGCGAGCATGGCGCCGCGGAGGTTGAATTCTTCCCAGACCGTGCCCACAAGGTACACGTCGCCGGCGGGCCTTTCCCGCTGCAGTTCTTCGGCGATAGCCACCAGGCAGGCGCAGGCGCCGCGGTTGTCCACGGCAGTACCGCAGACTCGGTTCCCCAAAAGTTCCGTAAAGGCGGGCCTGTAAACCGCGGGGCAGCCTTCATGGATATCCTGGGCACGCACTTCCCGGGCGTCCGCCGCGCCTATGTCCACAAAGAGGGACCCTACCCTGTCGACCCTGTATTTTTCCTCATCCGGCGTTGCGTGGTGGGACTTTACCCCGATAAGGCCGGGGCGCCAGGCGCCGTTTTCGGTACGGATCACAATCTCAAGACCCGGCAGCACCTTTTCGGGAATTCCCCCAAGCCGGTCGATCTGGATATAGCCGTCGTCCTCGATTTTACGCACGATAAAGCCAAGCTGATCCATGTGGCCGAAGATCATGGCGCCGGGGACGCCCGTTTCCCTTCCCCCGATTTTCCCGATACAGTTGCCGTTCCGGTCAAGCGCAACTTCGTCGCAGAAAGGCGCAAGATCCTGTTTCAGCCTGCGGGCCATTTCTCCCTCGTAGCCCGAGCGGGCGGGGGTAAGCATATATTCACGGAGCAGTTTTTTTATGTCCATAATGTTCTCCCTTATTCAAGATTCTCCGGGTAAAGGCGGATCGCCGCCTCCCGGCGCCAAAGCGCCCTGGCCTCTTCCCGGACGCGGTCGTGTTTTTCCCGCCGGGCGGCTTCCCTGATTGTATCATAAATTTCTTCCAGGGGCACTTCTCCCCGGGGCCCGGTATTTTCTTCCCAGTACAGAATCGTGGTTCCGTATTCGGTGCGGAAGGGTTCGCTCAGGCTTCCGGTATGCGCAATGCCAAGGGCCGCGTCCCGGTATTCGGCGCTGAAACGGCTTGAGCCGGGTGAAATATAATTCCGGGCGGGGGAAATATCCGCCCCCGGCTCCCCGGCGGCAAGCTGCTCAAAGGGCGTGGTCCTGGATTTTTCAAGGATGCGCTTTACCTTTTCCTCCTGCCGCAGAAACTGATCCTGCCGCATCTTTTCGGCCTCCGCCCTGGAATCAAAACTCTCAAGCTGCCGTATAAGGCCGATTACGTCGGCGTCGAAACGTATGTTCAGTTCCCGGATAACGCGGCACCCGGCCGGGCGGAAGGCAACCGGATCGCCCGCCAGCAGGGCCTGTTCGTAGCGGGAAATATTCTCTTCGAATTTTTCTTTCTGTTCCGCAAGGAGGCGGCCGTAGTAGCCTTCAATTTCCGCGGGAGACGGCTCCCCGGCTTCGGCAACGACCGACTCGTAGAGAAGCTCCTGCAACACAAGGTTTCTCGCGCTGCCGCGGAGATCTTCAAGGTCAAGGCGGGAAGTTTTGAGCAGGGTTTCAACTTCTTCAAGAGTTTCCCCGCGGCCCAGGTACGGATAGCTCTTCCGCACGTAATCGGCAAGCCGGTTTACACCGGCCTCATAAGCCGCATCGATCCGGGCCATATCTTCCCCGTCCAGATTTTTTTCGATGCTGCCGGCTCTGTTCAGCACAATCTGTTTCTCAATCAGGCTGTCGAGAATCTGCTTCCGGGCTTCCAGCTTTTTTTCCCTGATGATCTCCGCCGGAAGGGATTCTTCCAGGGCCTGGTAGATTCTGTTGGCGGTGAGCATCTGCTCTTCAACCTGCCGCCTTGTTATGTCTGTCCCGTCAACCGTCGCCACGACAAGTTCCGGATCAAAACCCCCGCCGGAAGGGGTTCCCGTTTTTCCGGACGGACAGGAATCAAAAAAAAAGAGAAAAAAAACGAACGGAAAAAAAACAGAACGCTTCTTCATGGGGAACCTCCGATGACCGCGGGCTTTCAGAGGTTTTCTCTCACAGGGGAACCTTCGGGAAACCCGGCCGGGGTTCCCGAAGGTTTCAGCCAAAGGCCGCCGGAAAAACCGGACTGAAGCCTGTCGGACTTCAGTCCGCCAATTCTCTGTAACATGAATTACGGCAGGACGATTTTCTCCGGCTTATTCCGGCTTGTACCTGGCTTTGACGGACGCGATATCGTAGGCATCGGCATCGCTCTCCACTTTTTTGCGATCCCAGGAATTGTCAACAAATTCGTTGGTGTAGATCTGGTCAAGGGGAATGGCCTTCTTGATAACCCCCGATTCAAGGGCGGCCTGGACGTTGAGCTGCCATTTGTCTTCCCAGTTCCAGCCGATTTTTTCAAGCAGTTTCTTTTCCTCGGCGCTGCCGGGCTTGCCGAACATCTGGTAGTTACGGCCTTCCTGTACGTAGACCGCGGCCTTCCAGGTTACGTCGATATTGGGCCACTGTTTGCAGGATACCGCGGCAGCGGCTTCGGGGTTGTACTTGGTGAAGTAGATTCCCTTGGCCATGGCGCGTACATAGCCCTGTACCACCCGGGGTTCTTCCTTGATGAGCTTGAGGCTGGTGGTGAGGGGATTGGAACTGGTCTGGAGCACGTCGTTTCCGTCGATGTAGCGGAAATCGAAATTCTGTCCGATAAGCTGCCAGGCTTCGCCGGGCCAAGAAAAGAGCATGTCGAGTTTTCCTTCGGCAACCTGGATGTAGCGGTTCTCGCCGGCCACGACCCACTCAA
>JAISND010000095.1 GCA_031276615.1 Treponema sp.
CAAAATTTCCTCAAAACCCGGCCGGTTTAAAGACAAGACTAACCGCCAGGGCGCGCAAAGGATACCGCAGGCGCCGATTCTTTCTTCCTTCGCGCGCCTTCGTGTACCTTTTGGTTGAATTTCTTCAATATTTTGATGGTTTTTTACGTCCCGGGAAGTAAACGCCGGTGCCCCGCGCGCCGGGATACCGGCCATTGCTTTTTTCTTCCGTTGTAGTTAAACTGTCTATTGCTGGTACACATTAACCGGGGAGGTTCCAAATGGCTGATGACGTGATGTACATCAACACGGAAGAAGGCATAAAACGGGTGATGGATAACACCAAACTTTATGTGAAGCTGCTCACCAAATTCAGGGCTGAAACCAGTCTTGATGAACTCGTCGCCGCTCTTGCCTCCGGAGATATGGAGAATGCCCAGGTTCAGGCGCACACGATTAAGGGCATTTCCGCCAATCTTTCCCTTTCGGAACTTTTCAGGCAGGTACTGGAACTGGAAACCCAGATAAAAGCCAGGTCGGTGGATCCCGGCCAGACAGAGAAAGTTAAAGCCGTTTTCACGGAGACCTTGCAGGAAATTGACAGGGTAATCGCGCAAAATGGCTGACAGAATTCCAACGGTTCTTGTCGTTGATGACATTGAAATGAATGTCATGATTCTCGAAGAAATATTGAAGGATGATTACAATATTATTACCGCGGGAAACGGAAAGGAGGCCCTGGACAAACTCCGCGGTTTGAAGGTCCTTCCGAAAATAATTCTGCTTGATATTTTCATGCCGGAAATGAACGGCTACCAGATGCTCGAAATAATGAAGTCCGATGACGTACTCAAGAGGATTCCTGTTATCTTCATCACCACTTCCGATTCCGAAAGTGAGGCGCTGTCGGCCGGTGCCGTTGATTTTATCTCCAAGCCTTTCCTGCCCAAAATCGTAAAACTCCGGGTCAAGAATCAGATTGAGCTGAAGAACTACAGCGACAGCCTTGAGGAAATGGTTGCCGAAAAAACCGCCGAAGCTACCGCCACGCTGGACAATACCCTCCAGGCCCTCTCGTACATAATCGAATACCGCAACCTTGAATCGGGCAGCCAGTTCAAACGGACACAGTTTTTTTGCGGCGCCCTTATCCAGTATCTTGTTGAAACAGGCTCCGTCCATGCCGATATGCTGCGGCGCCTCCAGCCCGATATTATTACCAAGGCAATGGCCCTCCACGATGTGGGAAAAATCGGCATCCCCGACAGGATACTCCTCAAGCCTGGCAAGCTCGATCCCGATGAATTTGAAATCATGAAAACCCATACCACGGTTGGAAAAAACATTGTTGAAGAAATGATGAAAGCCGTGAAGGATGAGGATTCTATCTATCTGATCCACTGCCGTGATATCGCCTACTGTCACCATGAACGGTACGACGGGAAAGGTTACCCTAGGGGCCTGGCGGGAACCGATATCCCTCTGGCGGCGCGGATCGCTTCCCTTGCCGACGTGTACGATGCCCTGGTATGCGCAAGGGTCTACAAGGAGGCCATGCCTTTCGGGGAAGCGATAAGAATAATCACCGAAGGCAGGGGCACCCAGTTTGATCCCGTCCTCACCGACGCGGTAGTGCAGATACAGGATCGCTTCAGGGAAATTTCCCTGCAGAATGCGTAAACCGCGAAAGCCTCATTTGGAGAATGTTACCGAAAGTCTTGCCTTGTCCCTGCCGGAGGGGATATACTGTTAATTCCTGACTTTGGGGGTGTACCGGTTTCGACTGGTGCGGCTCGGGGTACAGGCTGCAGGTGGAGCGCCGATCTCCTGATTCGGCAACAATTTAACTGCCAACAACGACAGTTACGATTACGCCTTAGCTGCGTAACCGCGTGGAACCTTTCCGCCGCTCTGAGGAAGGGCTTCCGCGTCGCAATCAGGGCTGGCCGATCTCCGGTTTCGGACGGAGTGAGGCGAGAAAATCCCGAAATACGGCAGGCCGCGCGCCGCTTAGCCAAGCCCGTCCCGACAATTCAATAAACGGCTAAACCTGTAGAAGCCTGTATTTCGCGTATCAGGACGGGGGTTCGACTCCCCCCACCTCCAAATTTTTTTCTCCCGCCGCTTGAAGCAGCCGCAAGGTAAAAAGCGACCGCAAGCCGCCCCAACGGGGGAGTCGAAGGGTTCAGCCCGCCGACCGGCGGGAGGAAGAGCGCGCATGGATGCGCGCGGCAGGGCTGAACCCCGGCCCGGAGGCGCGAGGCAGGATGCCGAACGCCGGAGGGCGACTCCCCCCACCTCCAAATTTTTTTCTCCCGCCGCTTTCAGAAAACAGAGTTGTTCAAAAAATTCAGCTTTTGAACAACAACCGCTAAAAATGAAAGGTTTTATGCGAAAAAATACATCAAAACGCAATATTTTCGTTTATTTTCAGGATCCGGGCCTGCAGGGGCCGGGTGGGTAACCGCCCGGTTCTGCCCGGCCGCCACCGGAACGGAGTTCAAGCAGGGTCTCCACGATTTCCGCGAAGCCCTCGCCGCATTCCCCGGACGCGACAAAGGCGGGCAGGCGCTTTACCATGCCCTGGTAGCGGTGGATGTTGGCGACGGCGCAGGACAGGGGGAAACGGGCGAACATCGGCTCGTCGTTGGGGGAGTCGCCGGCAAACAGTACCTCGCGGAGGGCGGCCTCCTCGCCGGCGGCCGCGCGCCTGCCCGCGGCTGAGCCGCTGCCCGCGCCGCCCTGCCAGCCGAAGCGCCCTGACAAAAAACGTTCCGCCATGGAAAGTTTGTCGTAATCGCCCATCCAGATATTCACATGTATCGAAGAAATCTTCGCCCGCGCGCCTTCCTCAAGGGCGATGGCCCTGACCCGTCCGGCGGCGCTCAGGGGCAGCGCCGGTTCCTCCTCGGCAAAATCCAGGGCGATGTCGAAAAGCCGCGAGAACTGATCCTTCGCGTCCCGCAGGCCGGGCACTTCCGCCAGCGCCCGGCCGCGGATTTTTTTCAGAACCGGATGATCGTTCCTTACCGCGCCGGGGTGGTACCCGGTCATGAGCGCCGGAAACCGGCTGTCCGGCCGGCGCTCTTCCCAGAAGGCCAGAGCGCCGTTTTCACCCACAATCCCGTCGACAGGCCATTCCCGCGCGATACAGTCGCACCAGCCTGCGGATCGGCCGGTGACGGGAATCACCCTGAGGCCCGCTTCCTTTAATTTCCAGAGGGCCGAGTACGACGCGGCCGGGAGTTTGCCTTCCGTGGTAAGGGTACCGTCGATGTCCGTAAGTACATAACGGATCCCGGCGGCTTCTTCGCGGCTCATCTCCGCAAGGGGTTTCACGGAAACCTCATTCCCCGCTTATCTTTACCACGGCCTTGATGCAGCCGCTTTCCGGCTTCAGCCAGTCCGCGAAACGGCTGACCGTCTCCTCCAT
>JAISND010000130.1 GCA_031276615.1 Treponema sp.
CGACGGCCACAGCCCCGGCCTTGGCGGGAAGGACCTTTACGCCTACCTGGCGGGGATGATCCGTACCGATCATGAATGTTCCGGCCCGAAGGAAATGATCGAGCGCCTGAGCCGGGGCATGTACGTCATGCTCCGCCAGGGATCGGCCTGCCGCGATCTCCGCAGCCTCATCCCGGCCGTAACGCCGGAAAATTCCCGCCGCTGCCTGCTCTGCTCCGATGATTACCAGCCCAGGAGCATCCTTGAGGAAGGCCATATCAACAATGACTTGAGGATCTGCGTCGAGGAAGGGCTTCCGCCCATGACCGCCCTGCGCATGGCGACCCTTAACGCCGCCGAGTGTTTCGGCCTCCGCGACCGCGGCGGCTTCGCGCCGGGCCTGCGCGCCGACATGGTGCTGGTGGACAGTCTGAAGGATTTCAGGCCCGGGAGGGTGTTTATCGGCGGGGAGCCTGCCGCCGAAGGAGGCCGCTTCCTTTTGCCCCTTGAGAAGCGGGACGATTCCGCGCTGCGGGGCAGTTTCCATGTGAAGGACTTTTCCGCGGCGAAGCTCGCGATGAAGCTTGCCTCCGGTTCCGTATGGGTGATCGACATAAAGCCGGACACCGTGCTTACCGGCAGGGGCAGGGCGTCGGTACGGCGCGACGCTTCGGGCAATTTTGTGTTTGATCCGGCGGCGGACATTGCCAAGATCGCCGTAATCGAGCGGCACCGGAACACGGGTAACGTGGGCCTCGGCCTTGTCCGGGGCTACGGCATACGCCGGGGCGCGGCGGCCATTTCGGTGGCCCACGATTCCCACAACATCATCTGCGCCGGAACAAACGACGCCGACATGGCCGCCGCGGTTGGGCGGATCATTGCCCTGGACGGCGGGGCCGTACTGGCGCATAACGGAAAGGTGCTGGAAGAAATGCCCCTTCCCCTGGGCGGCCTTATGAGCGACAGGGACGGGGCATGGGTTGACAAAAAACTGAAATCCCTGCAAAGAACGGCCGTGGAAGAACTGGGCGTGAACAGCCGCCTTGAACCCCTCATGACCCTCTGGTTCATGTCCCTGCCGGTTATTCCGGAAATAAAAATCACCGATATGGGGCTTTTTGATGTCGCGGCTTACAAATTCATCCCCCCCGAGGCTTCCGGCGGCGTTTAACCGCGGCTTTCCGCCGCCCCCGCGGGGCGCTTGACCGGAAGACCGGGTCCATACCCCGGATCTTGCTCCCGGGTTCTTCGTTTTTTTTCCTGCCTGTTGACAGCCGGATAAATCTCATGGTTGAATTTCCTGGTTCGTTCACAGACCCGTTCTGTCTGTTGCGGCCGGGAGGATTCATGACTGAAAAAGACATACCAAAGGTAGATTTTGCCATAATCGGCGGCAGCGGCACCTGGGCAGGCGAATTTCCGGAAGCCACCGGATTTAAAGGGGTCAGGGTTTTGCAGAAGGATATGGAGTATGAAACTCCCTTCGGCACGACCCAGCCGATGAAATGGCTGGAATTGTCCGCGGACCTGACCCCGGACAGGAAGCCCCGGCAGTTATTGACGGTTCCTTTTCACGGGTACCACGGCTTGACGCCCTATGACAATCCCTCGGAGCAGATATTCTGGGTCTTTCAGAAAGCCGGCGTAAAAACAGTGATTGCCGAAGGCTCGGGGGGCGGAATCAACCCCCTCCTTGATCCGGGTGATATTGTCATTCCCCACGATTTTATTGATTTTACCAAGCGGCCCATGAACATCCGTTTTTTTACCAAAAATATTGTCAGGGCCGTTAATCCCACCTGTTCCTACCTGCGCTCGCTTTTTTACGAAAAAGCGCAGGCCGAATACCGGCGGGTTTTTCCCCGCGGCGTTTACGCCGTAGCCGAAGCTCCCCGTTTTGAAACGGCTTCGGAGATTCGTTTCTTTGCCGATGCCCACTGCGACATCTGCGGACAGACTATGGTGCCGGAGGCTTACCTTGCCCGGGCCATCGGCGCCTGCTATGCCAGCGCCTATCTGGTCAGCAACTACGCGGAAGGCGTGGAAGATCCGAACTGGAAGGGATCGAGCATATTTGACCGGTACCGTGACAGTGCGGACAGGATAGGCCGGGTAACGCTGGGTGTTATTGCCGCCTTTGACCGGAGCAGGCAGAACTGCCGCTGCGGTGAATATATAATCGAAATTCCGGATACGGTGAATAACCGCATCTCCGGATAGAGGCGTATCTTCGGATGCGACGGGCTTGTGCGGAAACCTGTTTCAGGACAAGCCGATGAAGTCAATCCCGTTACAGAGGATTGCCAAAATCAAGGAGGAAAGTATGGGAAGAGGAAAGACGGTTTTCGTCACGGTTGTGCTGCTGGCGGCGGCACTGTTTCCGGTTTATGGCGGAGGGAAACAGGCCGCGTCCAGGGACGGCACAACAAAGGTTGCCGTGGTTTTCGGCCTTGGCGGCCTCGGTGACAAGAGTTTCAACGACAACAGCATGTCGGGAATTCAAAGGGCAAAAGACGAACTGGGAATTGATTTCCAGTATGTGGAGCCGAAGGAAATAGCCGAGATCGAGGGCCACCACCGCTATTTTGCCCGATCCGGCGAATACGATCTTATTGTCGGAATTGGTTTTGACAGCGAGGATGCGATTGAGCTTGTCGGCGCGGAATTCCCCGACCAGAAGTTCGCCGTTATTGACGGCGAGACAAAGGTTTCCGACAATGTTGTCAGCATGTCCTTCAGGGACAATGAGAAAACCTATCTCATCGGCGTTATTGCCGGCCTGACCACCAAGACCAATAAAATCGGCATGGTAGGCGGAATGGATATTCCCCTTATCAACAGCTTCGCGGCCGGATACCGCGCCGGGGCCCGTTCGGTAAATCCGGACATCCAGATTGATATCCGGTATGTCGGCGCGTGGAATGACGCGAATACCGGCAAAGAACTTGCCATGTCCCTGTACAATTCAGGCGCGGATATTGTTTACGCGGCGGCCGGCGGATCGGGGCTGGGCGTTTTTTCCGCCGCCAGGGACGCGGGCAAACTTGCCATCGGCGCCGACGTGAACCAGATTCCCCTGGATCCGGATCATATTTTCCTCTCGTCAATACGCCGGGTTGACAACGCGGTGTACAATGAGATTGAAAAGGTCGTAAAAGGCGAATTCAGGGGCGGGCGTTTTATACCGGGTCTCAAGGAAGGCGTAGTCGGTTATACGGTAGAAGGCGCCAGGGTTAAAACCCCGCAGAGCATCATCGACAGGGCCGAGCAGGCAAAACAGGATGTCATAAGCGGAAAGGTTGTCGTTCCGTCCGAGCTGTAACCGTGAGCTATGTGGAGATGCGGGGCATTACCAAAAGGTACGGCCCCGTGACAGCCAACAACAGTATCGATTTCTTTTTTGAAAAGGGAGAGATACATGCGCTCCTCGGGGAAAACGGGGCGGGCAAGACAACCCTGATGAGAATCCTCTACGGGATGATCCTGCCCGACGGGGGCGGGATTTACATCGACGGATCACCCGTGCGGATTCGCAGCCCCAGGGATGCCGTCGATTTAAGCATCAGCATGGTACACCAGCATTTTATGCTGGTGGATACCCTTACGGCGGCGGAAAATATTGTTCTGGGTTTTGAACCCCGCCGTACCGTGTTCTACGATTCCGGCCGGGCGATAAAGGAAATTACCGCCCTGTCGGAGCGGTTTTCCCTGAAGGTCGATCCCAGAGCCCTGGTCGGCGATATCTCCATCGGCGGAAAACAGCGGGTAGAAATTATCAAGGCCCTGTACCGCCGGAGCGGGATCATCATTCTTGATGAACCTACCGCGGTCCTTACCTCTCTGGAGGTGCAGGATCTGTTTGCCGTATTGCGCAGGCTGA
>JAISND010000053.1 GCA_031276615.1 Treponema sp.
GGAAGTTCCTGGTGTTCCCCCCTGCTCTGTTCCGCCGTCTTGAATTGCAGTTCCGGGTTTTTTACGCTGACCCGGGTTTTTTCCGGCACCGAACGGGTGATAAAGGCGTTGCTGCCGATAACAACTCCCTCGCCAATAACGGTATCCCCGCCAAAGATGGATGCGCCCGAATAAATGGTTACCTGATCCTCAATGGTTGGGTGCCGCTTCGTCCCCTTGAGCGCCTGGCCCCCTCTGGTGGAAAGCCCGCCCAGGGTGACACCCTGGTAAATTTTTACATGGTTGCCGATAATGGTTGTCTCGCCGATTACAATGCCTGTGCCGTGATCGATAAAAAAATGATGGCCGATACACGCGCCGGGATGGATGTCAATACCGGTAACGCTGTGGGCATGTTCGGTCATGATCCGGGGGATCAGCGGCACGTCCAGTTCGTGCAGGGCGTGGGCCATCCGGTATACGGTGATCGCGTGGATGCCCGGATAGGACGAAATAATCTCGTCCCGGTTGTAAGCCGCCGGGTCTCCGTCATAAGCGGCGGTAACATCGGTGGCAAGGCGCTCCCGAAGTTCGGGGAGTTTTGAGAGAAACGCAAAGACTATTCCATCGGCTTCCTGCCGGACCGGTTCTTCCGGCGGCGGTGAAAAATTTTCGCGATGGCGCAGGGCAATGACGATCTGGGGCGTAAGGCCGATCAACACTTCTTCAATAAGATTGCCGGTATAATATTCAACCGAATCGCTTGAAAGCCGGGGCTGACCGAAATATCCGGGAAAGATTAGTTCCCGCAGTTTTTCAAGGACGGCAGTAATAACGCTTCTATCAAGCTGATTCTCCGTATCAACTTTGATGGTTTCCTCGTGATCCCAATAGCTCTCTGTTATAATGTTTACCAGATGCTTTATCCGGTAGTTTGTCTCATGCCTCATAATATCCTTCTTGTACAAGTATTTTCCGCGTGGATCTTCTACGCGGCTTTTTGTATTCGCCGCTCCAGCAATGCCCGGATATTACCGGTGGTAAAACCCATCGGGCAATAGGTACACCAGGCGCGGGGTGAAAAAAGAACGCCAGAAATAAAGCCGAAAACAGTAGCGGCTTCCATGAATAGCAGTACCGTGTTTCCCAAAAAATAGACACCCTTGGGAATAGAATAGATAACCATGGCGATAAAACTGCCCATCATAAGGGCCCAGAGAATCCATCGAAACGCAACGGTATTCATGAATGCCGGGCGTGGCAGGCCCAATGAAATTTTTTTTGTAAAGGTACCAATAAAGGAACCCCGGGGGCATATTCTGGCGCAGTGCATTTTTCCTCTGCCGGAAAACGCAATGACCACAGGGGTAAACATACAGGCAAAACCAAAGAGTCCGAATGGTTTCCAGATATTTGCGATGAGCATCCATACGATAGCAATAATCCATGACCAGCCCTGAATGTTTGGTACCCAATTTTTACTTGAAACTTTCATGCAATACCCCTTGTTAAATTAAGTTCCTTTGAAAAAAAGGCGGCGGAAAAAATTTTTCCGCCGCCCGGGAGGAAGAAAAATGATTTTTTTGGTTTTTCGGGAGGCCCGCCCATAATGTGTCTACATTATGGGCAGACTCTATGATCTCCTTTTTTACAATTCACGCCAGTTCCCATATTGCTGCCGCCAGCTTGTCGATTTCTTCCGGGGTGTTATAAAAAGCCAGGGAAGGCCGTACCGTTCCTTCCAGGCCGAAGAAACGGTGTACCGGCTGGGCGCAATGGTGGCCGGCGCGGACGGCGATACCGCGGTCCGACAGGTGTCTGCCGACTTCCTCAAGGCTGCGTCCCTCAAGGACAAACGAGTGGACGCTCGCCTTTTCCGCAGCGGTTCCGATAAGACGAAGGCCGGGAATTTTTTCAAGTTCCCCCATGCCGTAACGCAGAAGCTCGTGCTCCCAGGCGGCGATGTTTTCTATGCCAATGGCGGAAACATAATCCAGCGCCGCGCCCAGGCCCACCGCATCGGCAATGCTGCCGGTGCCGGCCTCAAACTTCACGGGGGGCTTCTGGTACAAGGTACGCTCAAAGGTAACGTCGTCGATCATGTTGCCGCCGCCCTGATAGGGACGGGCCGCCTCCAACACATCGGCCTTTCCGTACAAGGCGCCGATACCGGTGGGCCCGAAGATCTTGTGCCCCGAAAAGACAAAGAAATCCGCGTCCAGGGCGGCGGCATTCACCGGGATATGGGACACCGACTGCGCCCCATCAATGAGGATCCGCACGCCGCGGGCGTGGGCGATTTGTACCAGTTCCGCGACCGGCGTAACCGTCCCCAGGGCGTTCGAGACCTGGGTGGCCGATACAAAGCGGGTGCGGCTGTTGAAGAGCCTTTCATATTCGGAAAGAATGATCTGCCCGCTTTGGTCAATCGGCGCGACCCGCAGTATTGCCCCCGTTTCTTCGGCGATCAATTGCCAGGGGACGATGTTGGCGTGATGTTCCAGCATGGTAAGGATAATCTCGTCCCCGGCCCTGAGCAAGGGCCTGACGTAAGAGCGGGCAACCAGATTGATCCCCTCGGTGGTTCCCCGCACATACACGATGTTGCCCGCTGACGGCGCGCCGATGAAACGGGCTATCTTCCCCCGGGCTTCCTCGTAGGCGTTGGTGGAACGTTCCGCCAGTTCATGGGCCCCCCGGTGGACGTTGGAATTTTCGTGTTCATAGTAATATGTGAGGCGATCAATCACCGCCCGGGGCCGGTGGGTAGTGGCGGCGTTGTCCAGCCAGACCAGGTCCTGGCCGCCGTTCACTTTTTCCATCAAGATGGGGAAATCGGCGCGGATAGCGTCAAGGCTGCGGGGAAGTAAGGGCCGCGGCTTTTCTCCCCGGACCTGGATGGATCGGTTCACTTCGGGGAACCGGCGCGCTTCGGCCCCGCCAAACGCTGCGCCGTCCTTGGGGAGCACTACCGGGGAATACGCGGGAAAGAATTCCGCCCGAACATCGTTTTGCCCGCCGTATATTCCTCCCGCGTCAGCAAGCCCGCCGTGAATTCTTCCCATATCCACAGCATCGCTGTGTATTCCTCCGGCGTTAAATTCAGGGAAGTACGCCGCGGCCAGGGCCGCTATTTCCCCTTCCGAAGGCAGCCCCCAATCGGAAAAATTAAACGGGCTGCTGAGTGTATTCATAGTAGTCCCCCACTTCCACGTCTTCCAGTACCGCCAGCGCGTCATCGGCGAGGATGGCGGCGGAGCAGTACACCGAGAGGAGGTACGAGGCAACGCCGTTATCGTCTATGCCGCGAAAACGAACCGAAAGCCCCCGGGACTGCTC
>JAISND010000121.1 GCA_031276615.1 Treponema sp.
GATCTTGGCGGCGGAACCACGGATGTGCTTGTCTATAACGAGGGCGCGCCCTATTCGACTTCCACCATTCCCGCGGGGGGCGTTCAGGTTACAGGCGATATCTCGATCATCAAGAATATCTCCTTTGACACGGCCGAAAAGATAAAACTTGAGGCCGGCTGCTGCTGGGAGACCATGCTTGACGGGGATGAGGAAATTATCGTTCCCGGGGTGGGCGGAAGGTCTCCGATGTCGATTCCCCGTTCCCAGATATTTACCATTGTCAGGCCGAGAATGGAAGAGATCTTCAAGATGATTAAGGAAAAGCTGGACAGGCTGCGTTTTTCCCGGCCCCTCGGCGGCGGGGTGGTACTGACGGGAGGCGGCGCCCAGCTTCAGGGCGTGGTGGATCTGGCTTCCTCCGTCCTGGAACTGCCCGCGAGAATCGGGAACCCCATCCGCGGGCCCGCGCTCGGCGGCCTGGTCGAAGAATACCGGAGTCCGGCCTACGCCACCGCCATCGGCCTTATGCTGGAGGGCGGCGACCGGGAAAACAGGGCCGACCCGGACGGGGCGGCGGGGTCTCCGGAAAAGGAGCAGTCGAATCTTTTCAGCAAGCTGGGTAAATTCCTCCGGGACGAATTTTTTTAATCCGGCGTCCGTGAAAAAGGGGGCGCCGTTTTTCGGGTGCAAAAAGGTGCGTGGCATCTAAAAAATAGGGAAAGGAGATTTGGGAGAAGGATATGAATATTTACGCTGTTCATGAGGAAAAACCGGCGATTCAATTTCCGGTACAGGAATCCCAGGATTCAGGCAGGCTGGTTTCAACCGTCATCAAGGTTGTCGGTACCGGCGGCGGCGGCTCGAACGCGGTAAACCGCATGATTGACTTCGGCCTTTCGGGCGTCCAGTTTGTCGCCGTCAACACCGACGAGAAGGATCTTGCCAAGAGCAAGGCAAAGACCAAGATACAAATCGGAGTCAAGCTTACCGGCGGCAGGGGCGCCGGCGGCAAGCCCGAAGTCGGCGAAGAGGCGGCCAATGAAGATCGGGATCTGATCGCCGAAACCCTGCGGGGGGCGCACATGGTTTTTATAACCGCCGGCATGGGCGGGGGTACGGGAACCGGCGCGGCGCCGATTATCGCGAAAATCGCCAGGGACCAGGGCGCCCTTACGGTCGGCGTGGTCACGAAGCCCTTCGATTTCGAGGGCCGTTACAAGATGAGGCTGGCGGAAGAGGGCATCAAAAAAATGCGGGAAGCCGTGGATACCCTTATCGTCGTTCCCAACCAGCATCTGTTCAAACTGGTGGAACGGAGTACCCCCGTCAACCAGGCGTACCTCATGGCCGACGACGTGCTGCGCCAGGGCGTGCAGGGCATTTCCGATCTTATAACCAAAACCGGGGTCGTCAGTACGGATTTTGCCGATGTTGAATCAACCATGAAGGGGCAGGGCGACGCCCTTATGGGAATTGGCTTCGGCAGCGGCGAAAACCGCGCCAAGGACGCGGCGACAGGCGCTATTGACAATCCCCTGCTGGAAGATACCAGTATTGACGGGGCGACCCGGATACTGGTAAATATCGCGGGAGAGGAAGGAACCATGTCCCTCGTGGAAATCGACGAGATTATGAATGCCATACGCGCCAAGGCGGATCCGGACGTGAATATTATCCACGGGGTAATTTTCGAACCGAACATGGGCAACAGTTTGAGGGTTACGGTTATCGCCACGGGCTTTCAGAACGGGACTTTCAGACAGGGCGGCGCCTCCTCCGGCGAAGCTTCCGGAAAATTCGGGGATTTTATCAAGTACCCCGAGTTCGAGGGCATGAAGGAAGGAAGCTCCCGGCCGGGCTGTCTTAAACCCCGGAGCTATCAGGACGATCTGGACATACCGACGCTGTTTCGCGATCAGGGTTATTTGGCGGGAACGGAACAGCCGGCGAAGGGTTTGCCGGAACAGTCCTCCAGGACTGAAAAGACCGCCGCCGACGGAAGAGACGCCTGAATTGAACAACCTGGATCTTCTGAAAAGATTCTGCGCGCGGCTTGTCGCCGTGGAGCGGCGCTCACCCCTGACCGCCGAAACCTACCGGCTCGAGATCCGCCGTTTTCTGGAATATCTTGAAACGGAAAATCTCGGGCTTGCGGAACTCGAATCTTCCCATGTTATCCGCTACCTTGAATGCAGGCGGCTTCGGGATCGCATCGATTCAAGGTCCGCCGCCAAGGCGGTTTCGTGCCTGCGCTCGTTTTTCCGTTTTACCCAGGACGCGGGGCTCATGAAGGACAACCCCGCCGTGATTCTGGATCTGCCCAGGCGTCCCGCGCGCCTGCCGGATGTTCTGGGCAGGGAAGCCGTGGAACGAATCCTCGACGCGGCGGATACGAAGAATCCCCTGGGGCTGAGGAACCGGGCGCTCTACGAGCTTGTCTATTCGGCGGGGCTGAGGGTTTCCGAGGCGGTAAACCTTGGGCTGCGGGATATTGATTTTGGCGAAGGCCTTGCCAGGGTTACGGGGAAGGGCGGCAAAGAGCGCTTCGTGGTGTTCGGGCAGGAAGCGGCTTTCTGGCTCAAGCGCTACATTGCCGAGGCAAGGCCGAAGATTCTCGGCCTCCGCCGCAGTAATTTTCTTTTTGTCGGAAGAAGCGGCAGGCGTCTTTCCCGGAAGGGGATGTGGAAAAATTATCACCGTTACGTTATGATGACCGGAACCAAATCCCGGCTTCACACGCTGAGGCACAGTTTTGCCACGGAACTTCTCGCGGGCGGGGCCGATCTCCGCTCGGTTCAGGAACTTTTGGGTCACGCGGATATTACCACAACCCAGATTTATACCCATGTGGACGTTTCCCTGCTCAGGGAAAGCCACCGGAAATTTTTGCCGAAACTGAAGGATCTGGCATCCCCCAAACAGGTGGAATTATAATAACAGGGGAGATTTTTGTTGAATATTAACAGAGTCAGGGATTTTGTCCTGGGTATTTTCGTGTTCCTTGTCATTGGGGGGCTTGTCGCCCTTGTCTACAATTTTGAAAGGGGCAAAAATCACCGGGAGCTGGCGAAACGGATTGCGGAGATCAGCCCCAGGGGCGGTCCTCCCGAAACAGTCGAAGGCCTGAGAGAAGCCATTGCCGCCTACGAGGCCCAGATAGAACTTAACGTGAAGGAAGGCGTCCAGACCGGCGTGTACTGGAAGATACTCGCCACGAGGCTTGCGGACAAGGGCATGCACCGGGACGCCCTGGAGGCCCTGGAACGTGCCATTGATTACAATGCCGAAGACCCCGTCCTTTTTTACCTTGCCGGCGTTTCGGCGGGTATCGTGGCGGGCAATTCCCTGGATTTTTCGGCCAACTCCGCCGCGGAGCGGGATCGCTACTACAGGCTTGCGGAAACCTCATATCAGAGGGCGATAGATTTGGACGGCGGCTATCCCAAGCCCCGTTATGCGCTGGGCGTGCTTTATGCCTTTAATTTGAACCGTCCCGCGGACGCCATACCGCACCTGGAACGCTACCTGGAGCTGATGTCAGGCGACGTGGACGCCATGTTTGTCCTGGCGCGGGCATACTATATGACCGAAAGATACGACAGCGCGGTGGAACTTTATGACAGGATCATTGCCCGCAGCAAAAACGAGGAAGTAAAAAAACAGGCCCGGAGCAACAGGGAATCTATCCTGGGAGGCTTCAATGGCTGAAAATACCCTCCTGGATCTCATCATCGTGAGGCTTCCGGGGCTTCTTCCCCTTGAGCGCGTCATTCTGCGCAGGCGCTTTGACCGGGAGGAAGATCTTGCCGCGAATATGAAGGAAGATTTTGAGCGGCTCCTCGGCCGCGAAATAAAGGGATTCTGGAACATGGACAGAATCCGCGCCCAGGCCGAACGCGACGCCAGAGCCGCGGCGACGCGGGGCATCGGCTGGGTGTCCTGCGTATCGGGCGAATATCCGCCCATGTTGCGCGAAATATACGATCCGCCGCCGGCGCTTTTTTTCAGGGGGAGGCTTCCGGATCCGGAAAAGCCCCTTGTCGCGGTTGTGGGTACCCGCCGGCCAAGCTCCGCCGCCGCGGCCCAGGCCTATGATATATGCAGGGAGCTTGGCCGGCGGGGCATCGCGGTGGTTTCCGGCCTTGCCCTGGGAATCGACGCCATGGCGCACCGGGGCAACCTTGAGGGGGGAGGCCCGACCGTCGCGGTTCTCGGTTCGGGCGCCGACGAAATTTACCCTTCCTCAAACCGGCTCCTGGCGCGGCGGATTCTGGAATCCGGCGGCGCGATTCTTTCCGAGTATCCCCCCGGTACGGGGCCGCGGAAATGGAATTTCCCCGCCAGGAACAGGATAATCTCCGCCCTGGCAAGGGGAACCCTTATCGTCGAGGCGCCGGAACGTTCGGGGGCGCTTATCACCGCCCGCTTTGCCCTGGAGCAGGGCCGGGATCTCTGGGTCGCGTCAAGCGGCGCGGCGGGCGTGACGGCTGACGGCCGTGGCGAGAGCGCGGCGGGCTTTGCCATCGCGCGCCGGGCGGGAACCATAAAACTCGCCGAAGATGGCGCGGGGATCGTCGGTTCGGCGGCGGATATTCTCGGGGAATGGAACCTGGCAACAGACGGAGGGGGGATCGGGGCTTTGACGGAAGCCGGGGCAAAGGACGCCGGAGCCGAAAATTCCGGCGGCGCTTTCGGGGGAAGGGCCATTGCCGCTTCCCTGGCAAAATCCCTGGATATAGACCTGTAAGGAAACAATTATGGCAGCAAAGACAGAAAAGAAGAGCAGAGAAAAGAAGGGCGCTTCCAAAAAAGAAAAAGACAGGCGGATTCTCGTCATCGTGGAATCGCCCACCAAGGCGGAAACCATCGAAAAGTACCTTGGTCCCGATTACAGCGTCAAAGCGTCAATGGGACACCTCATCGATCTTCCCAAATCAAGGCTTGCCATTGATACGGAACACGACTTTGAGCCGGAGTATATTACCGTCAGGGGAAGGGCGAAGCTTCTCAAGGAACTCCGGGGTGACGCGAAGAAGGCGGAACTGGTGCTCCTGGCAAGCGATAATGACCGTGAGGGCGAAGCTATCGCCTGGCACCTCAGAAACGCGATCACCGCGAAATCGGAAAAGGTTCCCATCCGGCGGATCAGCTTTAACGAAATTACCCCCCAGGCAATCAGGGACGCGGTATCGGAGCCGCGCGCCATTGATGAAGCCAAGGTAAACGCCCAGAAGGCGCGGCGGGTTCTGGACAGGCTTGTGGGTTACAATCTTTCACCCCTGCTCTGGAAGAAGGTAAAGAACGGGCTTTCGGCCGGGCGCGTGCAGTCCGTGGCCCTCCGGCTTATCTGTGAACGGGAGAAAGAGGTTGAGACTTTTATCCCCGAAGAGTACTGGTCCCTTGAAGCGGATTTCAAAGTCGGCAAATCCATGTATACGGCGCAGCTTGTCTCCTGGCAGGGAAGCAGGCCGGAGCTTCACCACGAGGCCGAAGTCAACGCCATCATCGAAAAGATCAGAAACGGGAACTGCGTGGTTTCCGATGTCCGGGAAACGGACAAAACGGTAAAACCCAGGCCGCCCTTTACCACATCCCAGCTGCAGCAGACCGCGGCCAACAGGCTGGGCTTTACCTCGCGCAAAACCATGCAGGTGGCGCAGCAGCTTTACGAAGGGGTGAGCATCGGTTCTTCCCGCGTGGGACTTATCACCTACATGCGCACCGACTCGGTGCGCGTTTCCCGGACCGCCCTTGACGAAGTGCGCGCCTGGCTGGGGCAGAATTACCCCGGGGAACTGCCCCCCGCCCCGGTTGAATACGCGGTAGGGAAAAAGGCCCAGGACGCCCATGAAGCCATACGGCCGACCTATACAAGTTACACCCCGGACTCGATCAAGGAATACCTTAACAGGGATCAGCTCAGGCTTTACACGATCATCTGGGAACGTTTCGTGTCCAGCCAGATGAACAGCGCGAAAACCCGGACCCTGAGCGCCGATATCTCGGTTTCCGCGGACGACGGATCGGCCGGCGGAATTTTCCGCATCACCGGAACAAAGATAATCGAAAAAGGCTTTTACCGGGTGATCAAGCTCCTCTCCTCCAAGGAAGAGAAGGGCAACCCCTATCCCCAGCTCAAAACCGGGGACAAAGTACAGATAGACAAATTCCATCCGGAACAGCACTTTACCCAGGGGCCGCCCCGTTATACCGACGCCACCATTGTCAGAACCCTTGAAGAGAAAGGCATCGGCCGTCCCTCAACCTACGCGCCGATTATTTCGGTTCTTCTTGACCGCTATTACGTTACCAGGTCGAACAAGCAGCTTGTGCCGACTCTTCTGGGAAAGATGATCAACGATATGCTGGTCGAATATTTTCCCCGTTATGTGAATTCGGACTTTACCGCGATCATGGAAACAAAACTCGATGAGGTTGAGGAAAGCCAGATCCGCTGGCCCGACATGATTCGCGAATTCTGGGATCCCTTCAAGGCGCAGGTCGACGAGGTCGGGAAAACCATTGAGTCCTTCAAGGGATCCCTTGACGAGCCGACCGACTACGTCTGCGAAAAATGCGGCAAGCCCATGGTTAAAAAGCTCGGCCGTTTCGGATTCTTCCTTGCCTGTTCGGGCTTCCCCGAGTGCAGGAATACCAGATCGATACCCCTCGCGAAATGCCAGAAATGCGGCGGCGATATAGTCGCGAGAAAGACCAGGGGAAGGGGCAAGGAATTCTACGGCTGCGCCAACTACCCCAACTGCGATTTCATCAGCCACTTCAAACCCCTCAACCAGAGCTG
>JAISND010000229.1 GCA_031276615.1 Treponema sp.
CGCTGGCTTGCGGAGATGAAGCGGGCCGCGGCGGAGGCCCTGGACATTCCGGCGGATCGTATCTTTCTGAAAGAGCGGCGCCGCCTGCGCGGCCGTGACGGAGGCAATGTCCAGTACGGAAAATTCAGCGGGGAAAATTTCGTCCGTGTCACGGAGGAAGGGGGACTGAAATTCACCGTGAATCTTTCCGACTATCTTGATACGGGGCTTTTCCTTGACCGGCGCGTCATGCGCAATCTGATCCGCAAAGAGGCCGCCGGAAAACGGGTACTTAACCTTTTCTGCTACACCGGCGCCTTTTCGGTTTACGCCGCTTCCGGCGGCGCGGCGGAAACGGATTCGGTGGATATTTCAAACACCTACCTTGAGTGGGCGCGGGGGAATTTTGCCCTTAACGGCTTTGCCGCGCGAATTTTTCCCTGTGAACCGCGGGCGGGGACCGGCCGCGGTTCAGCCGCCGGCCGCGCCGGGAAATATCCGGCGCTGAAAAGAGCCGCCCCCAACCGGCTTGTCCGGGACGATGTTCTCCGTTTTCTTTCCGGTGCGGCTTCCGCGGCGAAAACCTGGGATCTCATTATCCTCGATCCGCCGGCCTTTTCCAATTCAAAAAAGATGAGCGCCGTCCTTGATATTAGGCGGGATCACCGGGAACTTTTAAGCCGCTGCCTTGCCCTGCTTGCCCCCGGCGGCAGGCTCTGGTTCAGCGCCGGCATCCGGGGTTTCCACCCTGATCCGGCCGCTTTGCTGGCCGCCCTAGCCCCGCGTTTTCCCGGCCTCAGCATCGGCGACGCGGGAAGGGAAATAATCGACGAGGACTTTAAGGGCAGAAGACCGCCGCTCTGTTATATATTCCGGCGCGGCTGAGCCGGACCGGAATTTTTATTCCCGCGGGGCTGGTTGATCCGGGTTTTGAGGATTAAAATAAGGTAAGGAGGGCACATGAAAAAAAACGGCTTTGTCCTGTTATACGCAATTACAGGCCTTTGTGCGGCCACCGCCCTGCTCTCCTGCGCCGGGGGCCCGAAAAGCGCCGGGCACGGGGAGGCGGGAATCGCGGCGCCGGAGGACAGCCGCCCTGATTCCGCCGCCTTTCGGGACATGCCCCCCGAAGCCCAGGCTTACCTTGAGCTTCTGGCGCGGGCCTTTATCGACCAGGATGAAAATTTTCTGCTTGCCCAGGGCGAGGCCCAGTTCGAGGCAGAGGTGAAACCCGGCTGCGACAGGGAAACCTATCTCGCCCTGCTTTACCGCTCGGGAGCCTACGCGGCGGAAAGCCCCCGCGCCGGAACCCGGAATCCCCGGCTTAACCCCGCTGAGATCCGCCGTATCGAATATATCCGCTGGCAAGAGAATGGCCCCGTGCTGGAAATAGAGGGCAGGTTCCTTACCGTGACCGGCGGCATCATTCCCTGCAGAATAATACTTCTCTGGCGGCTCAAGGAGCCGAAAATACTGGGGCGCTTTCCCTGATGTGCTGACAAAAACATCCGTCTGAAATATTCAAATCAATAGAGGCTTTCCCAAAACTTCAGTTTTTGGGAAAGCAACCTTAGATTTAGCGGAGAAAGTGGGCTTCAGGCCGCTTTCTCCATAGCCTTTCCCGAAACCAACCGAGTTTTGGGAAAGGCTCAATATACTTTGCCGCATGTGCCCCCGCCTTGCCGGGGGCACATGCGGTACAGGCTTTTGTTCGAGCTTTTACTCAGGGTTTTTGTCAGCCAACGATAAACCGGGAAGAGGCTGCAGGGTACGGGCTAAAGCCCTGGTAACAACGGTATCCATGCCGCGGGCAATTCCTGCCCGCCCGGTACCAAAAAGCTGGTACCGGTGGGCACTGACACGGCGGGGCTCATTGAGGCTCTTTGATATTGTACTTCTTCCTGAAGCGCTCAATACGTCCGGCGGTGTCTACCAGCTTGTGCTTGCCCGTAAAGAAGGGGTGGCAGGCGGAGCAGATTTCCACCTTGATATCCTTGACGGTGGAACGGGTCTCAATTACATTCCCGCAGACACAGGTAATTTTGGTAAGTTCATATTTGGGATGAATCTTTTCTTTCACGTTACGCTATCCTCCGAATTATCATCCAGCCGCATTCTTGCATATAAACCGCGTTTAGTCAACTCCCGCGGTTCCCGTGTTCATTGACCTTAAAAAGGCTTCATTGTTCTTGCTTTTCTTCATCCTGTCAACCAGGAGTTCTATGATCTCGATATCGTCCATGGGATTAATAACCTTGCGCAAAATCCATATCTTCTGGAGTTCCTCTTCGGTAAGGAGCAATTCTTCCTTCCGGGTGCCGGATTTTTTGATGTTGATGGCCGGGAAAAGCCGGCGGTCGGAAATACGGCGGTCAAGGTTGATTTCCAGGTTGCCCGTCCCCTTGAATTCCTCAAAAATAACCTCGTCCATGCGGCTGCCGGTTTCGATCAGGGCGGTGGAAATGATGGTCAGGCTCCCCCCCTCCTCTATGTTCCGGGCCGCCCCGAAAAAGCGCTTGGGCTTGTGGAGGGCGTTGGAGTCGACGCCGCCGGAAAGGATCTTTCCCGAAGTGGGAACGGTCTGGTTATAGGCCCGGGCCAGCCGGGTGATGGAATCCAGGAGGATCACCACGTCTTTTTTATGCTCCACCAGACGTTTGGCCTTTTCCAGAACCATTTCGGTTACCTGCACGTGCCGGGTTGCCTGCTCGTCAAAGGTTGAAGAGATTACCTCCGCCCGGACGGTCCGCTCCATGTCGGTTACTTCCTCGGGACGCTCGTCGATAAGCAGCACGATAAGGTAAACCTCGGGGTGATTTTTGGTGATGGCGTTGGCGATCTTCTGCATCATGATGGTCTTGCCGGTACGGGGAGGCGCCACGATAAGGGCGCGCTGGCCTTTGCCGATGGGGCAGAAAAGATTGATGATCCGCTCGGATATGCCGTCGGTGGTTGTTTCCAGGTCAAGTTTCCCGTTGGGGTACAGCGGGGTAAGGTTGTCGAAGGGAATACGGTTCTGGGCCACCGTGGGATCGTCGTAGTTGACCGTTTCCACCCGGAGCATGGCGAAGAAACGCTCCTGTTCCTTGGGGCTGCGGATCTGCCCGTACACCGTGTCCCCGGTTTTCAGGGCAAAAAGCCTTATCTGGCTGGGGCTGATGTAAATATCGTCCGGGCCGGGCAGGTAGGAGTTCTGGGGACTGCGCAGGAATCCGTAACCGTCAGGAAGGATCTCCAGGGAACCGTAGGCGTAGATAATGCCGCCCCTCTCCGTATGGGCCTTGAGTATGGAAAAAACAATCTCCTGTTTTTTGAGGGAAACCATGTCGTCATGGGAAATATTGTAGCAGGCCGCCAGTTCCCGTAAATCTATCATGTTAAGGCGGATCAGCTCGTTGATGGTAAGCCGGGGCTTGCCGTTATCCTGATCAAGCCGCGGTTCTGGGCGGCCGTAAATATCCGGCATGGAGGGAAGGTTTTGGGGCAGCGCGGGAAGCGGCATGGCCTGGGCATCCGCGCCCTGGCCCGCGTAGGGCGCCGCGCCGGAAAAGCTCCGGCCGCCCGCGGAACGGCCGGCTTCATCTCCGCCTCCGTTTCCCTGCCAGGAACCGGAGCCCCCCGGACCCGCCGCCGGCTGGGACGCGGGACCGCGGCTGAAACGCCCCCGGGAACGGCCGGAGTTATGGTGGAAAGAAGAGGCCCCGTTAAAGCCGCCCGCGTCGCCCCCGTTCCCGGCGGCCGGCCTGAAACCGGCGGCCGGGGCATCCTCCTGCTGTTCGTCACCCCGGGAAACTTCTCCGCCGCTATCGGGCTGGGGCGTCTCGGCGGCCGGGACTTTCCTGACCCTTGCCCGCACCACAACCCGGCCGGATTTTTCACCGTTTTCCTCGCCGGGCGTTTCCGTTTCTTCATCCGAAGAAGCGCGTTCCCATCCGCTGCCGTTATCGGCGGACTGAAGCGCGCCGGCAGAAATTTCCGCTTCCTGCCCTGAATTCAGGGCTTCCTCGTTTTCCCTGGCCCTGGGCTTTCGCCCCCTGCGTAAAATTGCCATTGTTTAAACCACCTATCGGATTACCGTATCCCCGCATGGATGTATCGGAGAAAAGAAAGGATATATTGGACTTGTTCGATAACCCGGTTGGCTTGACCAAAGGTCAGCTTGCAAGTCTCGCAAAATGCTCCGCATTTTACCGTTTTTAAAATGATACACATTCCCTGGATTGTTTCTATTCTGAAAGGATATGAGACAATTTCAAAATAACCGATTTTGAGATTGACTCATATATTAATCATAATTAATTTAATTCCCCCTGTCAATACCTTTTATCCGTTTCAATACCTGCGTTATAAGCCGGGAAGCCGCGCCGCGCCGTATCCCGTCCCTCGATCCCCGGCAATGAAAGAGCCGTGCTTCCGTTCCGCCCTCAGCCGCGGCCGTCGCGATCCATACGGCGCCTACCGGCGTCCCGCTTCCGTCTCCGCCGGGGCCCGCAAGCCCGGTTACGGCCCCGGCAAGGGAAGCGCCGCTTTTTTTCAGGGCGCCTTCCGCCATTGAACGGGCCGTTTCCCCGCTCACCGCGCCGTATTTTTCAATTTTTTTCCTGTCAAGCCCGAGCATGGAAACCTTTGCGTCAACCGTATAGCTTACAAAGGAACCCCAAAAAACCTTCGACGCGCCGGGAATCCGCGCCACAAGATCCGCGGCAAGTCCGGCGGTGCAGGATTCCGCCAATGCCAGGGTTAACGACTTTTCCCCCAGTTCCCTCACCAGCTCCGGCGCGGGATTTTCAGCTTCGCCCGGCGCCGCGCAGGCGGCTCCCGCAGGCGGACTGTTTTCTTCATCTTCAGGCATTTGTTTTCCGCAGTTCGGCTTTTATGTCTTCCGTCGGGCGGGAGAATATTTCCACCTCCCTGTCCACTCCGGTCATACTGCACTGCCCTTCAAAAATAACGCCGTCGGCAATGCGGAGCCGCGCGGCGGTAAGATCGCCGCGAACCTCGGCGCCGCTCAGCATGTCGATTTTGTCAACCGCGTGAACCGCGCCGATCACCGTTCCGTATACCGTAAGGGAACTGACCGAAACGCGATCCGCCTCGACAACGGCGCCCCTGTCTACAATGAGCGCGCCGGTAGCTTCTATTGTTCCCCTGAATTTTCCCTGTATGCGGAGGGTCTCCCTGAATTTAAGAAAACCGTTGAAACTTGTGCTTTTGCCAAGAACCACTACGCTTGTATTTTCTTTGCTTTTCCCCTCTTGCCTGGGCATCCTTTCTCCTGTTTCATTTTTCATCGGCCGTATGCAGAAATTTGCGTATGTGATTTTCCAGAAAAGAAAGTCCAATCTCGTTTTTCTTGAGATTCTCCCATTCCACCGTGGTCTTTTCAATCCGGGCATCCAGCTCCGCTATATGCTTCCGTACCGTCTGGGTTTTTTCGGTAATTACCTTTACCTGTTCCTTTGCCTGTTCCAGATCCCCGCTTTGGGAGATGAGGGCAATTGCCGAATCAAGTTCATCAACGCTTTTGACAAAATCAACCAGGTTGTTCTTCATATCCCGGTTCAGTTCTTCCGCGAGGAAAAGACGCGACTCCCGTACCGATATCTGGGCAAACAATTCCCGGTTTCGCAGCGTCGCCCTGATCCGCGCCAGAACTTCGGAAAAATTAAAGGGCTTGGTGATATAATCATCAACCCCAAGTTCGAATCCGGCGACCTTGTCCTTGACATCATCAAGGGCGGAAAACATGATGATAGGTATGTCCCGGTATTTGGGATTGTCCTTGAGGGTTTTGGTAACTTCCCATCCGGACATCCGGGGCATGAGATTGTCAAGCAGAATCAGATCGGGATAGAATTTTTTTACCTTCTCAAGGGCTTCTACCCCGTCGGTTGCTTCTTCCACGACAAAGCCCAGTTTCGACAGCATTAACTCGAAGAAGTCAAGATTAATTCTCTCATCATCAACAATCAGTATCTTCTTGCGGGTATTCATGGACTCCTTCCTTTTTTTATCTGCGCCGGGGTCTGGTTTTCCCCAGTATATACGACAAAAGCCCGAAAATCAACAGGACAGGAGCGGCGGCGGTAAAACCGGCTGCCAAAAAATCCCCGCGGCGGGTATAAACGGTATCTTCTTTTACGACGGGAAGCTCGACGGTGATCCACGCCTCCCTGAAGGGAGGCGCCAGGGCGATAACCCTGCCCGCGGGGTCAACGCCGCAGGTCTGGCCGGAAGCGGTGGAACGCGCCATGGAACGCCGGTTTTCCACCGCCCTGAACACGGCCATGGAAAGGTGCTGATTCTGCGCGGGCAGGCTGTGGGACCAGGCGTC
>JAISND010000234.1 GCA_031276615.1 Treponema sp.
CAGACACCAATTATCCCCGAAGCGAGGTAAGCCTATCCTGAATGCGGAAGATATTTCATATAGTTATAACGGTTTAAAGACCACAACCTCGGATTACGTCAGAATACTTGAATCCCTTATCGACAACATGCCGATTCCCTGTTCCGTGGTGGATCTTGCCGAGAGGTTTACTCTTATTAACAAGTCTTACGAGAAGGTGTTTCGTATCAACCGTAAAGATCTCCTGGGCCGGCATTATTCCTGCCATGTGTTACCCGAAGAAAAGAGTATTCATAGGGTGGTTTTGCGGGAAAAACGCCCTTACAGCGGTGTCAAAAAGATGGGCCAAAACGGCCAGTTGGTACAGGTTGACGGTTATCCCGTTAGCGTAGACGGCGAAATGGTGTGTTCCATTGCCATCATGCACGAGTTTTCTTCAGTTTCCCGTTCAATGCTGGCTCTGGAAAACGTGCGGGCCATGATTTGGAACGGTGATTCTCTCCATGCCCGGCATACCTTTGATGACATAATTTATAAAAGTGAAATTATGAATAATATTATACAAAAGGCAATAAAAGCCGCCAATACCAATGTTACCGTCCTGCTGCGGGGCGAAAGCGGTACCGGCAAGGAGTTGTTTGCCCATGCGATCCACGCCATGAGCGCCCGGAGCCAAAAAAGCTTTGTGCGGGTAAACTGTACGGCTATCCCCGAATCTCTCCTGGAGAGCGTGCTGTTTGGTTATGTCAGCGGGGCGTTTACCGGGGCCAAAAAGGGCGGGGAAGTAGGGCTTTTTGAGGCCGCCGAGGGCGGTACTATCTTTTTGGACGAGATTGGCGACATCGGTCTGTCCCTGCAAATGAAATTGCTTCGGGTGCTCCAGGAAAAGGAATTTACCCGGGTGGGGGATACCAAGGCAAAGTATGCCGATGTACGGATTATCGCCGCGACTAATGTCGATTTGGAAGGGCAAATACAAAAAAACGCCTTCCGCTCCGACCTTTATTACCGGCTTAACATTTTCCCCGTTTTCATTCCGCCGCTGAGGGATCGCCGGGAAGACATTCCCCTGATCACCCGGCAATTTGTTACCCGCTATGCGCAGGAGTATAATCGCGGTATTATATCGGTAAGTGAAAAATGCATGCAAAAACTCCTTTCCCATAACTGGCCGGGAAATATCAGGGAACTGGAAAACGCTGTTGCCCGGGCCATCATCGATGCCGAGACCAGCCAGAATGAATTATATAGTCAAAATGTATCGTTCCTCTCCGAGTCCCGGCCGGCCCGGGGCGCCGGTTTAAACGATCCGGGGGCCCCCGCGGGTTTCACCGATGATTTTACCGACAAGACCCGCGATTACAAGGATCTTTTTTCCGGCTGGGAGAAGGCCATGCTGGAAAGCATGTGGCGGCAGGAACGAAAAAACAAAACAAAGATCGCCCGGCGTCTGCAAATTTCAGTCCGGTCTCTCTACCAAAAGTTAAAAAACTATTGCATAAATTAGTGGTGTTAGGGCCTGTCACAAAACCGAAGTTTTGGAGCCTCGTTAGTCCGATTTAAACAGATTACCGGCAACGGCCGTATGCCTCCAGGGAGCCTACCAGGTCATCAGTTTTCCGTTCCTGTATATTTCCCGCAAATTCCGGATCCGGGGCCCCGGAAAATCGGGGTGGATCCCGTTTTCATCAAGAAGCAGGCCCCTCCCGCCAATGGCGGTAAAACCGGCCGCGTACCGGGGGTTGTCGTCGATAAAAAGGGTTTCGCGGGCTTTGACGCCCAGGATAGAAAGGGCGCGCTCGAACACCCCGGCGCCGGGTTTGCCCTTAAAGCCGGTTTCACGGATATCGAAAACCCGGGTGAAAATATCCCCCAGGGCAAGCCTGGCGAGGATCCTGTCCGCGTGCTCCCGGGGCGAATTGGTAAGAATGGCCTTGGGAACGGGAATGGCCTCCAGAAAGGCCCCGAGTTCGGGGTCGGGCGGAAGGTTTTCGGCCTCGTCCTCCGGGTGAACCGCGGCAAGGTAGCCTTCCGCATCGGTAAAGCCCTTTTCGGCCATGAGCCATTCCAGGGTGGTGCCGTATGCCCCGATCCGTTCAAGACGCAGGCGCCAGGCCTCTTCCGGACTTGTGCCCAGCCAGGCCGCCGTATATTCGCGCATGCGGCGGGCGACATTTTCCTCAAGGCCGTAGCGTGACGAATAAAGGGTGTTGTCAAGATCAAAAAGCAGGTATTTAATCATGGCTTATCATAACTGAAAAATACTACTTGCGTGTATCCCCGTGTCATATTATCTTTTTTATATGCTGTTATCACTCATTGGCTACGATCCTGTCGGCGCCTGGACAAAAACCGCGGACACGGCGGACGAACTCCTGACCTGGAAGAATCCCGCGGGGATCACCTGGATAAACGTCGAATGTCTTGACAATCCGGGGACAATAAACCGCCTTGCGGAGGTTTTCAGGATTCACCCCCTTACGGTGGAGGATATTCTTGATACGGAGCAGCGTCCCAAAACCGAAGAATTCGACGACTACCTTTTTATAACCTTCAAGGCGGCGAACCCTTCAAGCGGTCTTGAATTCGAACACATGAGCATGGTGATTACCGATGATACGGTACTTACCTTTCAGGAGAAGCCCGGCGACTATTTTGACGGCGTCAGAAAGCGGATTCTCAACAACGCGGGCAGGATACGGCGCACGGGGGTGGACTACCTTGCGTATTCCATCATCGACGCGGTGGTGGACGAATATTTCATCATCCTTGATTCCCTTGGTTCGGATATTGAGGAATTCGAGGATCGGGCGGTTGATGAAAAGGACAAAAACTTTATCCAGGACATCCAGAAGGTCAAGCAGAACCTGCTCAAGGTTCGCCGGGTCATCTGGCCCCTCCGTGAAAGCCTGTCACTCCTGATGCACCTTGATTCCAGGCGGGTAGGGGGTGAGATGGAGCCTTTCCTCAAGGATCTCTACGATCATATCATCCAGGCGGCTGAAACCGTGGAGACCTACCGGGAGCTTGTGGCGGGCATTCTGGAAGTGAACCTTTCGGCGAGTTCCAACCAGCTTAACAGGGTGATGAAGGTTCTGACGATCATCTCGACCCTGTTCATACCCCTCACCTTTATCGTCGGGGTTTACGGCATGAATTTCAGATTCATGCCGGAACTGGAGCACCGCCTTGCGTATCCGATAATCTGGGGGCTTATGGTGATTATCGCCCTGGGGATGATAATTTTTTTCAGGCGCCGCAAGTGGCTGTGACGCGGCTGCTCACGGATTCGGAAGAGGACCTGCGGAGGGCGGCGGCGGTTCTTTCGGGCGGCGGCCTGGTGGCCTTTCCCACGGAAACGGTCTACGGTCTTGGGGGGGACGCCTTTAACCCGGCGGCGCTGGCGCGTATTTTTGAGGCGAAGAACCGTCCCCGCTTCGATCCCCTCATCATCCACATCGCCGGCCCTGATTCCCTTGAACGGATCGCGGATCTTTCCCTGCTTGACAGGGCCGCGAGGGAAAAACTCGCCGTCCTGACAGCCCGCCTCTGGCCGGGGCCGCTTACGCTGATCCTCCCCAAAAAAAAGGAAGTCCCCGATCTTGCCACAAGCGGACTCGCGACGGTGGCCGTCCGCCTTCCCGATCACCCGGCGGCGCGGAAACTTGTCTCCCTTTCCACCGGCGCCGTGGCCGCCCCCAGCGCAAACCCCTTCGGCTATTTAAGCCCCACCAGGGCGGAGCATGTCTTGGAGCAGCTGGGCGGCAGGGTTGACCTTGTCATCGACGGAGGCCCCTCGAGGGTGGGCCTGGAATCCACCGTGCTTGACCTCTGCGGCGCGCCCCGCATACTCCGCCCCGGCGGTACGGCCAGGGAAGACATAGAAGCCCTCATCGGCCCCGCGCCGCCGGCCGGCCCCGGCGACGCGGGGCCGGGCGGCGGCCCCCGATCGCCGGGGCAGCTTGAAAGCCATTACGCGCCGCGCAGCCCCCTTCTGGTCCACCCGCGGGAGGAAATGCCCGCCCTGCCCGGCGCGGGAGACGAGGCCCTGCTTTTTTTTGACGGCGGGACAAGGGACGAATGGAGCGCCGCGCGGGGCGGGCCTGCCGCGCCGCCGCCTTTTGCCGGGAAACGGCCCGGGGCGGGCCTGCCGCTCGTCCGCGTGCTTTCCGAAAGCGGGAATCTCCTTGAAGCGGCGGCCCGTCTTTTTGAAACCCTCCATGAGCTTGACCTGCCCTGCCCGGCGCGCATACACGCCCAGCTTGCCCCGGAACGGGGCCTGGGTTCCGCCATCAACGACCGGCTGCTCAGGGCCGCGGCCGCCCGGCAGGGTGCGGCCGGCTGAAAGCCCCGCGCGGGCAAGCTGCCGGGAAGGTGGAGAAAAGCGTGTCCGGCGCGGCCTGCCGGGCGCGCGGCTTTTTACCGCGCCCGGAGGCACACTATTTCCGTTTCCCCGCTCCGGCCGTCGTTCCAGACGAACAGGCG
>JAISND010000009.1 GCA_031276615.1 Treponema sp.
ACCTGGGCAGCGCCTTTGCCGCGTACATATCGGCCTACGATCACTGGATCGCGTTTGTCATTCTGGCCTTCATCGGCGGAAAGATGATCTTTGAGGCCCTGCGCGCGAAGAACCGCGAAAGCGGCGGCGCGGCCCGGAAAGAGGCGCCCTGCGCCGAAGCTCCCGGCGCTCCCCGGGGCGGCGATTCCGGCGGCAAAGCCCTCCGCGAAGAGAGCCGCGGCGGGGACAGGCAGCCGCCTTCCCGTACCGGCGACATACGCAGCCTCAGGACGCTCCTCAGCCTTGCGGTGGCCACCAGCATCGACGCCCTCGCGGTGGGCGTTTCCTTTGCCATGTTTGGCCGGGGGATATGGGGGAACGCCGCCGTCATAGGCGTGATAACCTTCCTTGTATGCCTGTCGGGATTCGAATTCGGCCGCCGCGTTGGCCTGCTCTTTGAAAAACGGGCAAACATTGCCGGCGGTCTCGTGCTTGTCGGCATAGGGCTTAAAATACTGCTGGAGCATCTGTGAGTGTTCCGGCAAAACATGCGTTGGACCTGTTCGATAATCCGGCTGCTTGACCAAAGGCCAGCCCGCGAGTCCATACCGGAACATTCACCCTCAATTTTTTATCACTTTCCGCCGATAATAAAGGACTATGTCCGGACGTTTTTTTCATCAAAGGCGGGTGGGCCTCTTTTTAATTGCAGCCATGCTGTTCCCCGCGTTTGCCCGCCCGGCCGTGGCGCAGGTTCTGACCCTGTCCTCCCTCGAAACGGGAAGCGGCATGGAGACGGCGCCGAAGGGCAGGGTATCGCTCTTTCCGAATATTTATTTTACCGAAGTGCTTGACGCCTTGGGCGCGGAGGAGGCTTCCCGTCCCTATTGGGTAAACACCGCGGACGAGTTAAACGCCATTGCCCGCGTTAACAGGGACTACACTTCCCTGCTGCTCAACAACGACATTCTTGCGTTCTACGGTCACCCCAATTCAAAGAATATGGGCATACTGGGACGTTATTCCATAGAAGAACTTGACAGAAGATTAAGCGAACTTGCCGCGGAATACCGTGCTGAAAGCGGCGGGCGGAATATCATCAAGGCTTTTTACATTATTTACGGCACCGTTTGGCCCGAAGGCGAAATAGGCATTCTGAAGGATGAAACGCTGCAGCGCTATATCGAATACGGCCTTGAGCATGACATTCTTGTTTTTATCGATCACCAGATCGGCCGCTACGATCCGGCCAGCGCGATCAGGCGCATGCTTCCCTGGCTGCGCTATCCCAATGTGCATCTTGCCCTTGATCCGGAGTGGCGCACCGTCAAACCCATGAAAGAAATAGGAACCGTCACCGCCGACGAGATCAACCGTGTCCAGCGGATCATGGAAGACTACATCATCGAAAACCGGATACCCGGAGAACGCATGCTGGTGATTCACCAGTTCAACTGGCGCATGATTCAGAACAGGGAAAAAGTTGACGCCGGTTTCAGCCGGGTACGCCTTGTACACTGTGCCGACGGCTTCGGCAGCCCCCATCTCAAACGCGCGGCATATGCGTATAACGCCGAAGCTTCAAACATGCCGATCAAAGGCTTCAAGCTTTTCTACGACTCCGGCCTTCCCGGCGCGGGCTATGACAGCCCCCTGCTTGTGCCGGGGGAAGTATACCGGCTTAACCCGCGGCCCTACATTATCATGTACCAATAGGCCGGCAGTAAACGCACACGCGTTAAATTCCGCGGGCTGTCCGCAAAGCAGCCGGACAGACACCGGTTACAGGCAGGCGGCCTGCGAATAAGCCTAATAGCCCCTGATTTTGTCCACCAGGTTGTTCAGCGGCTCGCCGCGGTTATACCGATCCAGATTTTCCAGCGCGACCCGCATTGCCATGCGGCTGTAATCGGGGTGGCAGCCCGCGTAATGGCCGGTGACAAGGACGTTGTCCATCTCCCAAAGGGGGGAATCTTTGCCCAGCGGTTCTTTTTCGGCGACATCAAGCAGGGCGCCGGCAATGCGCTTTGACTTCAGGGCTTCGATCATGGCGGCTTCGTCCGTGGTCGCGCCGCGGCCCATGTTGATGTAAAGGGCGTCGCTCTTCATCGCGCTGAATTCGGCGGCGCCGAAACAATGCTTCGTCCCGGGAGTCAGGGGAAGCAAATTCAGCACATAGTCCGCCGCCGGGAGCAGTTCCAAAAGCCGCGCCGCGTCCTCAACCCGCACGCCTTCCGTTCCGCCGCCCTTCGCGGGATTCCGCCGGAGGCCGATCACCTCAATTCCGAAGCCGCGCGCCGCCGCGGCAATTGTTCCGCCGATGACGCCGTAACCCAGAATCAGCATGGTCTTCCCCGCGCAGACGGAAAGTTTCCTATCGTCAACAAAAAGCCATTCATGCCGTTCCCGCGCGGCAAGGGCATCGGAAAGGCAGCGGTTCCGGCAAAGCAGCATGGCAAAGAGATGTTCGGCCAATTGCCGACCGTGTATCCCCGTGGCAACGGTGAGCTGAAAGGGAAGCTGCTTTGCCCCGGGGAATTTCTGCAAAAAATCCGCGCCCGCCGACCAGAGCTGCAGCCACTTCAGCCCCGGCATGCGGGGAAGAAGCCCAAAGGGAATATCCCCCATGCCGATTTCTATACGCCCGAGATACGGCTCTATCTCCGCCGGGTCCGTTGAGACAAGCGCCTCCCTGCCCTTTCCGGCCGCTTCCAGCTGTCCCCTGAATTCGGGGAACAGTCTGAACGGCGGCAGTGATAAAAGAATCACACCCTTCTGTTTTTCCATGTATACTCCATAGATTTGGGTCTGTCAGGTAAGGAATTAGCTAAGTCCTTACCTGACAAACAATTACAACCGGAATTCTCAGACAATTTCAAATTGTCTGAGCCTGAAGGCTCTTGCAGTTTTTCAGGTTTTCAACCTTGCAAAACTGCTATTTTCAAGGCAGCTTTCCCAAAACTGAAGTTTTGGGAAAGCCTCGTCTGAGAATAATTACCCTAGCCCGAAACCGTCCCCCGTATCAACTCTATGGCGTATACGGTCCGCCGGAAAGATCCCTGAACACATAAAACCGCAGCCCCAGTTCCCGCGCGGTCCGCAGCGTATACTCAAGCCGCGCCGGCATAATTCCCCATCCGGCCTCGTCCGAAATGTCATGACTGGTAAAGGGCACAATTCCGCCGCCGATAAATTTCGCCGCAAGGAGCATCAGCCCAATCTCGCGCTCAAAATCCCCGTC
>JAISND010000030.1 GCA_031276615.1 Treponema sp.
GTATCGTCGAGGGGTATTTCGTTGGTCTGGACGGAGAGGACGGAGACATCCTGTTCGGTGAAGGCGGAAAGGAGGCTTGAGAGGGCGGCGGAGGACTGGGGGGTGGGTTTGGTAAAGACGGCTTTGAATACGCCGTCCTGACAGATGTCGATAAAACCGTTTGTATGCATGACAAATCCTCCGTCTCCTTATGGCGCGTTCCCGCACGGCGCTTCAATGGACGGGGAAAAAGATTACAGACGAGGCTTTCCCAAAACTGAAGTTTTGGGAAAGCAACTTTAAAGATCGCAGTTTTGCAAGGATGAAAACCTGAAAAACTGCAAGAGCCTGGCCCAAAACCGTGCGTGTTAGCGCACAGTCAATTGGTTTTGGGACAGCCTCAGACAACAGGTTTTTTACAGACAATGGAAAGGCAGCGGCAGGGATCGGGTGGCGCGGAGTGTGGTTCTTCCCTGTCTGTTGCAGGGTGTCCAAAGTCCCCATGCCCGTGGAAGGGAACAGAAACAGGACGACAGCCGGCTTGGCAAAGGTGTGGTGAACCGTTGACTGTGTCCGGTGTCCATCCATGCCGCGCTTCCGGCAGCAGCCAACAAGCCGCGGGTATTCCGGCAGGACGCCTTGACTTGTTTCAAAATTTTTGTTAACCTGTTATACATAATGGTTAACCAAAAATCCGGCAGGCAAAAAAAGGAGTCCGGGCCTTCTACCAGGGCGCTTGTTCTGAAAGAATTGCGCCAAAGCCGGGGAAATCCGGTTTCAGGCACTTCCCTGGCGAAAAAAACGGGCGTCTCCCGGGTTGCGGTCTGGAAAGGTGTTCATGCCCTGACGGAGGCGGGATATTCCATCAAAATCCGGGAAAAGGGTTACGCGCTTGAAACGGGAGAAGACGACTTTCTTTACCCCTGGGAATTCGGCGACAGGGAAAACCTTTTCCGCCATTTTTCCAGCACCGGCAGTACCATGGATCGGGCCAGGGAATTCGCCGAACAGGGGCTGCCGGGAGGCACGGTGATCTGCGCCGAAAAACAGAGCGCCGGCCGGGGGCGGAACGGCAGAACCTGGACCTCGCGCCAGGGCGGACTTTTTTTCAGTATTTTGGAACGCCCCAATCTTGCCCTGGCCGATTATGTCCTTCCGGCCATGATCCTCCAGATCGCCATTGCCAAAACCATTGAGCGGATCTGCGGGAAAAAAACCATGCTCCGCTGGCCCAACGACATCTGTATCAATCAGCGGAAGATTGCGGGGGTTATGACGGAACTCTCCGGCGAAGGGGACAGGATCAGCTGGCTTGCGGGCGGCGCGGGCGTCAACGTCAATAACCCGGTTCCTTCGGGCAGAATCACAAGCTGCGCGGAAATCACCGGGCACAGGGTTTCGCGCAGGGAAACGCTCGCGGCGATTCTTGATGAAACGGAAAACCTGAAAAAAAAATATGCCGCCGCCCGTGTCTGTGATAGCCGCGGCCTCGCCGCGGAATGGAATTCTCTGGCCGAAGGTATAGGCGCCAGGGCCGCCGTGATTGATCCCTGTCACGGCGATTATCGCCTTGCCGGCGAAATGCCGGAAAGGAACGAAAGAATCCTTGCCCGGGGAACCTATGCCGGAACAGACGCTTCGGGCCGCTGCCTTATCAGAACGGGAACCGAAAAGGGAACCCTGGCTTTCAGCCCCGGTTCGGCGTCAATTATTTTTCTTTAAAGGATTTCAGCATGGAAAAAAGCTCTCCGGCCGCGGCAAAAAAACGCGCCGTCACCGGCATTACCCTTAGCGCCCTCTTTGCCGCGCTCATCGCGGCGGGTACCTTCATTTCAATCCCCCTGCCCTTCTCGCCGGTTCCCGTTGTTTTACAGAACCTCTTCGCCCTGCTTTCGGGACTCGTTCTGGGGCCTCTTCCCGGCGCCGCCGCGGTGGGCCTCTACCTTGCCGCCGGCATAATCGGCGCGCCCGTTTTTGCCGGCGCCTCCGGGGGCATCGTCCGCCTCATGGGACCCACCGGGGGCTTCCTCGCCGGCTACCTCCTGGCGGCCTTTACCGCAGGCCTCATCGCGGGCCGGCCCCGCCCGGAGCGGAAAACGCCGCTTCCCCGCATCATCGCCGCCGTCGCCGCGGGACTCCTTGTCGTGTACGTTCCCGGCCTTGCCTGGCTCAAATTCAGCACCGGCCGGAGCTGGACCGCGGCAATCGCGGGGGGCTTCGTTCCCTTTATCGCAGGCGATGCCCTCAAGGGAATCATTGCGGTCATCATCGCGCCCCGCCTGCGCAGAACCGCAGGCGATCTTTTCTCCGCCTGAGCGGGTACGGCGGCGTCATGCGCAACAGTTTTTCGTTATGTGTAATATCCTTCCGCCGCGGCGGGGCCGGAAGGGAAAAGGCCGGGGCAGGCCGGTGACGGGCGGGGTTTTGTTCTCGGTACGGAATGTCTCAAAGACCTTCCCCGGCGCGGCCGCGCCCGCCCTCAGCCATGTAAACCTGGATATCCGCGAGGGGGAATGTCTTTTAATCGCCGGCTCCAACGGATCGGGCAAAACCCTGCTCATGCGGATTATCGCGGGGCTTCTTGAACCCGGCGAAGGGGAAGTTCTTTTCCGGGGGCTGCCCCCGGACAGGCAGGGCGGCGCGATACGGCGTGAAACGGGCCTCATCTTTCAGGACGCCGACGCCCAGATAGTGGGCGAAACCGTTGAGGAAGACGCCGCCTTCGGCCCCGCAAACCTGGGCATGTCAAAGGCGGAAATACGGGAACGGGTGGACAGCGCCCTTGCCGCCTTCGGCCTTGAGGAAAAGCGGCTCAGCCCGCCGCGCAGACTCTCCGGCGGCGAAAAGCGCCGCCTTGCCGCGGCGGGCATCCTTGCCATGGGCTGCTCCACGGTAATCATGGACGAACCCTTTGCCAACCTCGACTGGCCGGGGGTCGTCCAGACCCTGGAAACAATACGCGGCCTCAGGGACGCGGGAAAGACGGTGATCATCCTTACCCATGAGCTTGAAAAAACCCTGGCCCTGGCCGGCCGCCTGGTAATCCTCCACAGGGGCCTTATCCGTGACGACGGAGAACCCGCCGCCGTGCTTGACCGTCTGGACGCCGCGTGGGGCGTGCGGGATCCCCGGCGGAATTACGCCGAAGTCAAGGACTGTTCATGGCTCTAAAAACGGACTTTAGCCCCCTCGCCTACCGGAGCGGCGGGACGGCCCTCCACCGCGCGCCCGCGGGGATCAAGCTCCTCTGCCTTCCTGTCATTTCGGCAGCCGCTTTCAGTTCCGTCCCGGGTCTTGCCGCCGCGGCCCTCGTTACGGCGGGCGGCGCTCTCTGTGCCCGTATCCGGCCGCGGGATCTGCTCCGCGGCTCAAAGCCGCTTGTCGCGCTTGTCATCTTCATCGTCATGTTCAGGACAGTCAGATTCGGGCCGCCCTTCATCCGCGCCGAAGAACTGCCCGCCGCCCTTGTTTCCGGCCTTTGCGTCATCGTCTCCTTTGCCGCGGGGTCGCTGCTTTTTTCCACCACCACCACGGGGGAACTGCGCCGTTCCCTGGGCCGGTTTGAAGCCGCGCTTCGGGGCATCTTCACCCGGCTCTTTAAGGGCAGGCCGGACTGCTGTCCGCCGGGCGCCGCGGAAGGCGGCGGGGCCGCGGAAGGCGGCGGAGCCGCAGAAGGCGGCGGAATCAGCCTTGCGCTCAGCCTCATGTTCGGCTTTATCCCGCGGTTTTTTGAACTCTGGGAAACGGTGAACCTTGCCTGCGACGCCCGCGCCGGAAAACGGGGCCCGCGCCGCCTGTTCTTTCTCCTGCCCCTGGCAACGGAGCGCATGCTGGAAATGGCCGCCGATACGGCCCAGGCCATGGAAGCGCGGGGAACGGGACTGCGGCGGGAAGAGATCGCGGCGCGGTTAAAATGAAATGCAGGGCGTTTTATTCGCAGTGGGGTCCTGAACTACCTGATTCTGAAACTTACCGGATAACGGTAACGTACCGAAACAGGCTCGCCGTTTGCCCGCGCGGGTTCGCCGCGCCGGCCCTGAAACACCTTCAGCGCCGCGTCCCCGAAACCCCTTCCGGCAGGGGTCTCCTGCAAAACCGTTACGCGCTGTACCAGGCCGCCGCGGTCCACGAAGAGCTCCAGTATCACCCTGCCCTCAATTCCCGATCTCAGGGCAATGGGAGGATACACAAGGGCGGCGATTATTTCCTTTTCATCAAACTTCGGGGGCTGGGAAACCTGATGTATGGGAAGGTACTCTTCGGCGGGACGGGCGGGGACCGCGACACCGGCGGCGGCCACATGCTGCTGGGGCGGGGTGTCGGTTTCGATCATGGTCTCGGCAATGGATTCAACCAGGGGTATCTCCTCTTCCTCTTCCGGCGGCGGAGGAGGCGGAACTTCCTCCTCGATGTCGGTAAGCTTCATAACCCTGGCGCTTTCAACGGCTCCCTGGACAGCCGCGTCGACATTGAAGGCAAGGAAGAAAATGAGCATTCCGTGCACTACGGCGACTCCGGCAAAGAGGAGGAATCTCAGTCTCTTTTCATTCGGCATTTTTTACCACAAAACTTACGACCCGGTACTGGAGTACCTGCATTATTTCAAGGACGCTGTTTATCTTCTCATAGGGAGTATCGCGATCCGCTATGATATGCACCCTTGTTTCCGGCGCGTTCCGGTAGAGTTCGGAAATTTCGCGCTCCACTCCCAAAAGGCTGGCGTCTTCCCCGTCAAGGTAAATGCCCCCGTCCCTGTCTATCCATATCTCAAGATTTTTTTTATCGCTTGTCCTGAGGGCGGTCTTTGCTTCGGGGTATTCGATTTTCACTTCCCTGCGGTAATTGATGAGCGCCACCAGCATGATAAAAATAAGCAGCAAAAAGGCCACGTCCGACATTGAGTTGAGGGGGATGTAAAACTGTTTCGATCTTCTGCGGCCGATTTTCACGGGGCGTCCTTCCTCATGGAAAACGAAAAGGAGTCTATTTTAAGATCCTGGGCAAGTTCCACAAAAGACACCACCCGCTGCCAGCGGGCACGGGGGTCTATGGTAAGGATAAGCGCCATGTTCGGGTTCGACGCGATTGAGGCCCGGATGAGCTTTTCCGCGGCGGAAATATCAAGGGCCTCTCCGGAGTACATGATATTGCCGGCGCCGTCCATTTCAAAGCGTAGCAGATCGTCCCTGAGGATCAGGCGGCTGGAATCCTTCGCGGGCAGATTCATCAGGAAACCCTTGTTGATGTTAAACCCCGCGATAACGATGAAGTATATGATGAGGAGAAAGGCGATGTCGCTTGAGGCGCTGGAATCCGAAAAGGAATTTTTCTTCCTTCTGTCAAGCTTCATTTTGTTCCGCTATTTCGGTGATCAGTTCCGAGCAGGCCTGTTCCACATCGGCGGCGAATCTGTCCACGATGTGGGTGAAGATCGAGTGGAAAACCATGGCGATAATGGCGATGATAAGCCCGAAAACCGTGGTGACAAGGGCCTCGTAGATGCCGTTGGCCACGATCTGGGCGTTTACCTCGGTGGCTTCCGCGATAGACCTGAAGGCGCCGATCATGCCCGATACGGTGCCCAAAAAGCCGGTAAGGGGCGAAAGGGAACCAAGGGCGGTGAGAAAGTTAAAGCCGTTTTCAAGGGAGTTGATACAGCTCATGGCCTCGGTTTCGGCAGCCCTTTCGGCGCGGTGTTCCGAAAAGGCGCGGGGTTTCGCGGGAAGCCGCCGGGCGGACCCCTCCGGCGCGTCCTCACCCGGCGCCCGCTGTTCCGGCGCGTTGCCGGCTTCATTCGCGGGCGGGGACGGCGGCGCGCCGATCCCGGCGCGGCTGATCAGGGCAAGGAAAACGCGGGCGCCCATGCGCCGTCCGGTCATGGCCGAAAGATATTCAGCCGCGCCGGAGTAGTTCCGCTCCACGATAAAGGCTTTAAGCTTTTCCGCAAGGTCGTTAACCCGCAGGTTATGGTATCCGAGGTAGATCGCCCGCTCAAGGGAGATAGCAATCACGGCGATGGAGAATAAAAGGAGGGGCCACATGAATATCCCCCCCAGCCTGAAAAGATCCAGAAGGGAAAACGAGACAGTTCCTGTATCCATTACTTTTTCCTCTGCATAAATATTTCGCCCGAAAGCGTTTTAACGACTGATTCCCATTCGTATTCAAAGTATATCCATTCAAAAGCTTCTTCCCAATCCCTCAGCAGGGTACCCGAATTGCGCACCGCTCTGAGGGCCTCCGGAAAAACCCTGTCCGTGTAGGCGGTATTCCAGCGCAGATCCTCCGCCCATACCCACGCCGCCGTTTCCGCGTCCGGCCATTCGGCGGGGCGCTTCTTTGCGGAAACCAGTTCCGGCAGCAGAACAGGCTTCCAGAATTTTTCAAAACCGCCCCTGCCCGCTCCGGCGGGCGCGTCAGGCCGGCCGCGCATCCATTCGCAGAGGCTGAGGATTCTTTCCCGGCGGTTGCCGAGTCCGGAAAGCGCCTCGCCGCCGGTAATGCGGGAATCGAAGCGCCGTATCTTTCCCTCGGAAATCCGCACCGGCTCGGGTTTTTCCGGTATCGAAAGAACCGCGCCGCCCTCAACCGGGGAAAATTTCCCGAAACCGGAAAGGTCCAGGGTAAATTCGTTCCAGCCGGAAACGCTGCCGCCCAGGTAATGGAGGGAGACAAGGTAAAAACTGCCGTCGGGCGCGGGCGCGGTTCCGCGTATTTTTACCGCGGGAAAATCCTTCAGGCTGATGACAAGCGAGCGCTCCCCCGCCCTGTTCCGCAGCTCAAGAACCTCGATGCCGGCCGGGGCGCCCCTGCCTTTTTCGGCGGAGTAAAGGGCAAGCCTTTTTTCCGCAAAGGCCGATCCGTCCAGCGCCCGGCCCGCGGACTCCGTCAACGAGAGGCAGCCGCCGAAGCAGAGACAGAAAAGGCCCGCAAGGAGAATCCGCCCCGGAAATTCCGGCGTGAAAGCCCGCCGGGTTCCGCAGTTCCTGAAAATTCGCATGGGGCCTCCTAATAGCTTAATTTGAAACCGAAAGACGGAACCGGTATGGGCAATCCGTAAGACGCGGAGTTGCTTCCCGTATCTTCCTTGCCGGTATATGAATTGAAACTGGTGTTTCCCTTCGACGTGTAGACCAGCGCGAGAATGTTCTCCACGGCGACGTACACTTCATACTGGGCCTTTCCGCTTCTGCTGTAGCCCAGTATGGAAAATTTCATATCCAGGGGAAGGGAGATGGTTGTGCGGTTGTTTTCATCCCTTACCGTTTCCCGGCGGTATTTTTCGATAAACTTCATGCTGCCGTCCTCTTCATACACAACTACCGGATAGCTCTTTATGCCGCCGATGATCCTTGAGAGCTGAAGCCCGCTCGCGAGACCGAAACGGGTGTAGATGTTTATCCGCCGGGCAGGCCGCAGGTTGAAAACAAGGTTCAGGTTGTGAAAACGGTGGTATGAAGGATAGTACCACCCGTCCTCGTTACTGCCTCCGGCGGTAACGCTCATTGAATTGCCGCCGTGGGGATCGCGGTAGCGGGAATGGTTATAGGAATAGCTTATCCATCCGTCCCAGTAGCGGGACTGGAGTTTCCGGATCATCAGGTCTATGCCCCAAACCCGTCCGACGCCGTCAAAATAGGGTTCGGGACTCATCTCCCCGATCCCCACTTCAACGGGAACGTAACCCCTGTCGTAGATGTATTTGTAGTAGCCCTCGATGTTGAAACTGAAGCCGCCCGCGAATTCAAGTTTCGCGCCGGCGACGGAAGTCCAGGAGCGGTTCGGCTTCAGATCAAAATCTTCGATGCCGTAAAGGCTGTCCGCGAGGGATACCATTTTGTTCATTGACGAAAAAAGCCCGGTTCCGGCGCTCAAATCAAGGGAATTGAAAATCCATTTGCTTCTGAAAACATTAAAGTCAAAATTTATTCTCGGATTCAGGGCGGGCATGGTCTGTACGGAAAAGCCGCTTCCCGCCAGGTAGAAATGATCCACCCTCAGCCCCGCCTCCGCGCCGAAACGCCTGCCGGGACTGTTGTACTCGAGGAGGGTATACCCAGAGCTTGTGTAGAGTTTGTTGTCAATATTCATGGCAAAGGCGGCGGGAAAATTTATGTAGAGTTCCGGGTATTTTTCGTACAGGTCATCAAGCAGGCTTTTATCAGCGCCGGACAGGCCGGCGGCCCGGTCTCCGGCCAACAGATCGTCCAGGGGAATTTCCGACAGTATCCGGTAATTACTGTCCACAAGCCACCGGGAAAACATTTCCTGCACTCCGGCGGCGGCAAGAAAACCGCCGCCGATTTCCCAGTTGTAATCAATGCGCCCCTGCGCGTTAATCATGGTAGTATCTTCGCTGAACGTGTTTTCCGCGTTAAAGTCGTAGGATTCCGCGGCGCCCAGGAGTTCCCCGTAACGCTGCTGAAATTCCTCCGAAAAGGGCTTGTGTATGTCGTTGACAATGTCCGCGTCGAGTTTCGCCTGTTCGTAGCCCGTCCCCGCGGAAAAATTGAGAAGCATGTTCTCGCGGGGATTCCAGTTGAGACCCGCGGCGATAAAGCCCTGGTAATTGTTCCAGTCAAAAAACATATCGGAACGGCTTTCAAGCCCGTCTTCGTCGCTTGAGTTTTCGTAACTGACCCCGACGCCGTCGCTCCCCCATAAACCGGTGGCGTAAATTTCAAGATCGTCATAAAAACGGTAATTGCCGGTAAGGGTTCCGCTTCTGATATAGGGGGCGACCCTTACCGCGTTTATTGCTTCCAGACTTTCGTCAAGCCCCGCCATTTTTTTTGCCAGCCACACAAAGGGATCGTAGTAGGTTACCCTTCCCATAAACATAATTCCTCCCCTGCCGAAAAGCGGCAGGGAAAGGTTAAAGTTGGCCGCGCTGGTATTGACGCCGAGTTCGAATTCGGTCTCCACGGGGGAAGGCTTTTTGGACGCAATCTCAAGCAGCCCCGAAATGGTATGGCCGTAACGGGCCGAAAAAACCCCGTGGGAAAGCTGGGCGCTCTGCACTATCTTGGGATCGAAAATGGAAAAACCGCCGCCCCAGTAGTAGGGGTTGACGATGTAATAACCGTCAAGGGATGCGATGAGATCCCCGGGGTCGCCGCCGCGGATACTCGGCTGGGCGTCAAAGAAACCCGCGTACCCGACGCCGGGAAGAAGCTTGATGGTGGTCATCACGTCTTCGATCAGCCCGATTTCACCGGTTTGGGTAATCTCTTTCTCCGAAACGGCCACGCTGCGCCCTGTTTTGGTTTCGCTGTTTCCGGGCCGCGAGGCCTCAATGACAAGTTCTTTGCTTTCCATGATTCCCGAGAGGTTTAACCCCAGGGTAAAACGATCCTTTTCCGGAACCACGACGAGCCTCCCGTTTTCATAACCGGGATAGGCGGCCTGGATTACCACCGGCCTTTCATCGGGCGCCGAAACGATCGCTTTCCCTTCGGCGTCGCAGGTGTACTGTTTTCCGTCCCAGGAACGGATCACCGCGCCTTCAAGGGGAAGCGACAATTCCGTGTCCTCAACAATGATTTCAACATCCCGGGCAAACAGGGAAACAAGGGCAAAGAAAAAAAACACGGGGCCCGGCAGAATTTTTTTAATTTTGAAAAACACGAAGACTCCTCCTGGACACGGTTTTGCCGGTTTCAGCACCGGCCGGGTTTTGAAACCGTTTCCAATGTAACATATTTTTGTTTAAAAGTAAGGCGGGTACGGGGTCAGCGCACG
>JAISND010000124.1 GCA_031276615.1 Treponema sp.
TTTACGCGGGATGAGCTTGAGATGCTGCGTGAGATCAGCCTGCACAGGCGGCAGATGGATTACCAGGAGGACATGCTTGAACTGCAGGAGGCGCATGCCAGGGGCTTGGCCGAAGGCCGGGATGCAGGACTGGCAGAGGGACTGGAAAAAGGCTTGGCAGAGGGCCAAAAACAGCTGATTGATCTTCTTGAAAGCGGCAAGAGTCTTGAAGAGGCAAAACGCATTCTCGGTTTCAGGTAAACGCACATGGCGTCCCCAGGAGAACGTATACCCTGTTTTTCCCCGCCCACAGCCGTATCACCTGTATGCGCTCACCCTGCCGCGATGCCCGAAATGTCTTGTCAAGGGAAACACTTGAAAATATACTCTTTTCTATGAAGAACAAGGTTATTCTGAAAGCAGAGGATCTGGACGGGTATTTGAGCGGCGCCGACCGGGATTATCTTTTCCGCATGAACCGGGTCTTTGAAAAGGTAATGAAAGCCTTCAAACAGCTTTCGTCGGGAATGCAGGAAGAGCGGAGAGGCGCCGAAGATTCCCTTGTCTCCCTGTACAACGAAATGGGAATAATGATGCAGGAAATCTGCGCCGCGTCCCCGAATATACACGTCTATTCCTTTTTGACGCCCCAGGAAAGCCATCCGGAGGCTTCCCGGGTCATCGCCAAACTTCGGGACGTACGGACGGAAAACCAGGAATTCGTGTACTACATACAGCGGGCCTATGAAATGCTTTTCAAGCTTGCCTACGGCGGGACCCCCGGATCAAACAAAAACTACCTTATCGTACGGACGCCGGTGACAAACCCGGTACAGAATTACGCCGTCCATAAAATAACCAACATCGACGATAAAATAGAAAATACGGTCATGTGCGTCATGCTCAGGGGCGCGCTGCTGCCTTCCATGATCATGAGCAAGGAAATTCAGGAATACTCTTCCCACGGCTACGTCACTCCCTTTGCCCTGTTCAGGATAAGACGGGACGATACCAAAAAAGAAACGGACATGGAATACATCCTCGATCTCGACCGTTCCTATTTCCGGCTTTCGGATCTTGAGGACAAGGACCTTGTGTTTGCCGATCCCATGAACGCAACCGGCGGCAGCCTTGTCACGGTAGTCAAGTACCTCCTGGGCGAGGGCATCAAGCCGAGGTCCATACAGTTTTTCAACGCCATCGCCGCCCTCAAGGGAGCCCTCCGGGTCGTGCGGGCACTGGAAAACTGCCAGGTCTACACCCTCTGGATGGATCCCATCCTCAACGAGCAGGCCTATATCATGCCCGGACTCGGCGATGCCGGGGACAGGATCAACGGCAGGGACGGGGAAAACAACCCACGCAACATCATCCAGCTTATTGCCGACTACGGTGACAATATAGCCCGCCTTTACCGGGCGCAGCTCCGCGAGATAGAAAACACCGTGCTCGATACGGGTGTATGATGAACCGCGTCCGCCGCCCGTCCTCCGGCGGGAACAAGTCCGCCGCGGGTTTTTTTTCCGCCGCCGCGCTTCTGGCGGTTTCGGCGTTTCTGTGCCTTTCCTGCGCAAGCTGGGGAACCTCCGCGGAAGAATATTTTTCCATCGGAATGGCCTATTTCGAGCTGGGAAAATTCGAGGAAGCGGAAAAATGGCTGAACCGCGCCAGGCTGGCGGACAGGACGAAATTAGCCTCGGAATACAATCTGGGACGCATCGCCTTTGAAAGGGGACGCTACGAAGAAGCGGTGAATTATTTTGAATCGATCCTTAAAAAAGATCCCGACAACGTGCTTGCCCTCAAGGCGGCGGCGTATTCGAAGATAAAAACCGGTGAAATTGCCGCCGCGGAAAAATACTACGAAAAAATTTTGGCCCTGACTCCCGAAAGCGCCGACGACGGGTACAACTACGCCCTGGTGCTTTACGCGATGGAAAAATACGCCGATGCCGAACGGGTGCTTGCCGGCTATAATTTTGCCCTGATGGACAACAGCGATGTACAGCTTCTTTACGCCCGCACCCAAAATGCCCAGGGTAAAATCGAGGCCGCGGACAGTTATGCCAAATGGCTTGCGAATAACTCGGACCCGAAGGTCCGCTATGAATACGCCCGGATTCTGGAGGGCCAGGAACTCTACGCCCGGTCCCTTGAGGAGTACCGCGGTGTCCTTTCCGCCCTGCCCCCGGAAAGCACGGACCCCAAAAAAGCGGATATCCGTTTTACCATCGCCCGGCTGCTGCTTGTTGCCGACGGCGAGAGCGAGGAAGGCGTTGCCGAGCTGCGCGGCGCGGTTACGGACGGCTATCAGGATACGGCGGCGATCGGGGAGCTTCTTGACAGCGGCAAAATAAGCGGCGCCAACAAGGAAAGCATAAAAACGATCATTGCCGAAATTGAGCAGGCCGCTGAACAGGCCAAAGAAACGGCGAAGTCCGGCGAAGAAGACGCCGTGACCACCGTGGAAACGGAAGCTTCAGAAGCTCAGGTTGAGGCTGGTGCCGATGGTGGCAATAAGTGAGAGTATCCTTGTCCGCTCATCGTCGGTCAAACCGAGTTTGGCAAAGACGGAAAAGTTAAGGCGGCCGAATATGCGTATAATCGATTCGTGCCCCGCGGCGATATTCCATTTCAGGTAATCCCCGTCATGGGCAAAGGACAGCTCCAGGGTTTCCTTGCGGAGCTGCTCCCAGGGGGTGCTCATCAAATTGGCCAGGACAAGCCAGGATGACTGGCTTGCCGCAAGCGAGGCGATCCAGCCGTAAAACATGCCGAGCAGGCTTCTTTTGACGGGAACCGTCCAGTCAAGGGTAAGGCTTTCCGCCCAGCCGGCGGAACCGAAGGTAAGGGTGTTGATCAGCCCCAGTTCGCCGCCGGTGAAGCCGTGAAAATTCATGCCCAGCGCAGACTGGGCGCGCCACGAAAGATCCTCGTCCCGGGGTATGGCGACCGCCGCTTCGAGGTTATGGGAAAATTCGTCGCCCCGGTAGAATTTCAGAAAGGGGTAGACGCCGAAGGCGCCGAACATGTTAAGCGCCGAAAAGCCAAGGCTGCCGCTGAGGTTAAGCATGTCAAGGCGGGTATCCATCTTTTGCTCAAGGATGCGCTGGATTTTTCCCCCGGCGCTTGCGGGTATGAAAAACGAGCGGAAATCATAGACGGCGGGAAGGCGGACGCCGAACCCGAAATGGTCGCTGAAAAGGGTGTACTCCGCCAATTCCGCCGAGGGGGAGTCCCGCAGCCCCCTGTCCATGGCGTCGTCAAGCGCGGGCGTGAAAAGCGAATAGAAAGGAAACACCCCCCAGAGGGGAAGGGAATCCCCGATGCTTTCGGCGAATTTGTCCCCGTCCCCCAGGGCGTCCTCCGCGGAAAAGCGAAGATGCCTGCGGAAACCGCGCCCCATTTGAAAGTTGAGGCCGGAGGCGCCAAGGTCTACCGGCACGTCAAGGGCCACCGCGCTGAAGGAACGGGTACTGTTATTCAGCCCTGAAAACGCCGTGCTTCCTTCAAGGGAAAGCGCCGCCCCGACGGGCTTTGTGTCCTCCGTAATTTTTATCAGCCCCCTGGTATCCCGGACGCCGGCGTCACCGCCAAGATCCGGAACCATGGGTTCCCAGGTGTTTACCCAGCTTCGGCCGTAATTCTCCGGCCATTCGCCGGGCGTTTCGGTTTTTTCTTTCCAGGCCGCGGCGGCGTCCACATTGACCGACGGGATGTACGGGCGGGGCGCCCTGAAGCCAAGCGCGGCGTTCCAGTTCCGGTTCATGGTTTCGTCCTCGTAGTAAACTTCCGCGTCAAAACGGCTGCTTACGATCGATGAAAACCCGAGGCCAAGCCGGTGTTCGATGGTACCGTCCTCCAGGGATGTCGCGAAGGATTCTTCCGCGGAAAAGGGCCCCCATTTGCGTGAAACGCTGTGGCCCGCGCTCCAGAGAAAACTTTCCGGCGCGGCGTTAAACGCCAGATTGCCCGAAAGTTTTGTTCCCAGGAGGGAGAGCGCGGCGCTGGAACGGCTCACCCCGCCGCCGTAGGTTTCGGTTCCGGCGATAAAGGGGTTCCCCTGCACCTCCGATTCCAGGGCGGTGGAAAGGGAAAGATCCGCGAACAGGACTGTGTCTTTTATGCTCAGGAGATTCCCCGGCTTTGAATACTCAACCCTGGTTCCGCCGTTCAGCCGGTAAAGGGGGGATGAATTTTCCAGGATTATTTCATCGAGCCGGAAAAAACCGTCCGGAAGCGCTCCGGCGTCAGGCGACACGAAAACCGCCACGTAGCCCGAACTTCCCGGGGCGGCGGCGGCGCCGGAATCCCGGGGCGGCGTCCGGTATTCGAGGCCGCCGGAAACGCCGTGGCCGCCGACGCGGATTCCCTGATTCTCCCCCCGGTAGGTGATGTTCACCTCCGACCACTCGCCCGGCGTAAAGGCGGCAAGGGGTATCTTCGCTTCAAGGTAAGTCTCCCCGCTTTTGGCAAGGGATTCGGGCCCCCTGGCGGCGATGAAGCTGAGGGTTCCGCCGGTAAAGGGCGACGTGTCGGGCTGTCCCGCGGCATCGGTTTTCACGGGCCCCCTGACAAAGAAACTCAGGGTACGGTAACTGGCCAGGGGCAGGGCGCTGACCCTGCCGTCCGCGCCGGCGCCTTCGCCCGGCATTGTCATGCCCTTCCATGAAACCTCAAGAACCTGCTGCCTTCCGCCCGACGGGTGGAGCCGGTCTACAATGCCGCCGTATCTTTCCTCAAGCCTGCCCGCTCCTGTTTCCCTGATTTCCACGCTTTTGACACCGCCGTTCGCGCCGGGATCCGATGCGCCCTTTACCGCGCCGCCCAAAACGGTAACCGGCCTGAACCCCGCGCCCCTTACGATGGGCGGCGCCAGTATTACGCGGCCCCTCACGCTCTCAATCCCCGGAATGACCGGCGTCGAGCGCAGCGCGATGATCCTCAGAAATTTCGCGTCGCCCAGTTTCCGGCGATCCCCGTCGGAAAGCGCGAAGCGGGCGATCCGCGGACTGGTGTCAAAGGACGGCGGATTTATTCCCGGCATGGCCGCGGGCGGCGATGATGCCCAGGAGGCGTCGAAAAGAAGGGTTTCGAATATCAGGGCGGGGTTTTCAACAAAGCCCCGGTCTTTGGCGGAGAGCGAACCGATTTGCAGCACAAGCCTGAAATCGGCCGGGGGAGCGGCGTTAAAGTCGTGGAAGCGGAAGGGAATTTCTATTTCCTTTGCCTCTTTTATAAATTCGCTGTCCGTTCCCAGGGGTACCTCGAAGCCCGTCCAGTTCTGCGTTGCGCTTAACGAGAATTCCGCGACAAGGGTAATGGCCTCGCCGGTAAGGCCCGGATCCCGCGCGGGATAGGGCCCGCTTTCGCCCGCCACAAGCGGGGCCCCGCTCCAGTCAACGGAATTGAGCGCGGAACCTCCCAGGGTATTTTCGCGGTAATTGCGGTACGCGAGATCGGCGCGCGTATCGGAGACAAGACCGGAGAAAAGCGCGCCCCCGCCGGGAATGGACGAATCGTTGGGGGCCTCCGAAACAAAGGAATTTTCGGGGATCAGCGCAAGGACAATCTCGCTGCCTTCCATGCCGGCCGCGCGGTAGAGTCCGGTGGTATCGGGCTGTTCAAAGCCAAGCCCGGCCGTTATCTGCGCCTTGAGGCGATCCGTTTCCCACGCGGCCTTTGTTCCCAGCCCCACGGTGCCGGGGTCGGAAATTCCCTCTTCGGTGAAAGAGGTGTTTGCGGTAATATTCCAGCGCAGTCCCAGGGCAAGCTCGGAACTGAAAGGCCCCCCGTTGCTGTAGACCGCGCCAAGACCTGCGGCTATGCTGCCCATCCGGGTTTCAGTGCTCCGCTTGAGGTAGCTGACCCGGATAACCTCGTTGAAGCTTGCGGGGTTTGCCAGCGCGAGCGTACCGTTTTCCGCGTTGTAGCTTACATTGGGGTCCTGAATCCCGCCGCGCCAGACCTGAACCGAACCGGGAACGACATCGGTACCGATGGAATACGCGCCGGCGCTGCCGTAATTGACAAAGCGCAGGGCCAGGTCTTCGGAAAAACCCGATCCGCCGGGCAGGTATATTTCGGGATATTCCCGCGCCAGGGGCCAGCGCGTTTCGGGCGCCTGCAG
>JAISND010000207.1 GCA_031276615.1 Treponema sp.
GCAGACCTGCCGCCGCTGTTCCGTATCCCTCACCTGGCACAAGAGCAGGGGAAAGGCCATATGCCACTACTGCGGCTATTCGGAAGCGCCCCCGAAGGCCTGCCCCAAATGCGGTTCCCTCGAGGCGGGCTACCTCGGCTTCGGTACCGAGATGATCGAAGAGGAACTGCGGCGGACCTTTCCCGGACTGCCGATCCGGCGCGCCGCCGCAGACACGATGTCCAAAACGGGAATGCTTGAGGAAACCCTGGCGCTTTTCAGGGCGGGAGAAGTTGACATACTCCTGGGAACCCAGATGGTCGCCAAGGGGCTGAACTTTCCCGGAGTCCGCCTGGTGGGGGTAATTCTGGCCGACACGGGACTTCAACTGCCCGACTTCCGGGCCGCGGAGCGGACTTTTTCCCTTATCGTGCAGGTGGCGGGCAGGGCCGGCCGTTACTTTCCGGACGGCAAGGTAATCGTGCAGACCCTGCGACCGCGGGATCCGGTTATCACCAGGTCATGCGGCCTTGACGTGGAGGGTTTTTTCGCGGCGGAGCTCCGGCAGCGGGAAGCGCTCAACTTTCCGCCCTACGCGCGGCTCATCCGCTTTACGGTGCGCGGCCGCGAGGAACGCCGGGCGGACGCCGCGATAGAGCGGCTTGCCTCCCTAGCCGGCAGCCTGGGGCCCTGGGACGGCGATGCCCTTGGTCCCGCGGAATGTCCCATCGGGATCATAGCGGGAAACCACCGGCGGCAGCTCCTTCTCAGGGGCAGATCCATGGGGAGGCTCCACGGCGCGGCCAGGGCGCTCCTCTCCCTCTACGAAAAAGGCAGGGATTCGCGGGTATATCTTGAAGTAGACGTTGACCCGATTAATCTTTTATAATTAATTCAGATGAAAGATTTTGCCCTTTTTATTCCGGTTTTCCTGTTTTCGTTTGTTTCCCTGCACGCCGGCCCCCTGCCCGGCTATATCATTGCCTTCAGGGACGCCCTGTATGAACAGAACCTGAAGGCCGGCGAGATGGACGGCCTGTACCGCGCCGCCAAAACAGGCGCCTCGGCCCTGGACGACGGCGCCGCAAAGTTCACGCTCCTTTCACGCTGCGAATATTTAATGGGGCGCGCCTTTCAGTATGAGGAACGCAAAGACGAGGCCGCGGCCCGCTACGAAGAGGGCATACACTGGGCGGAGAAGGCCCTTGACGCGGGCGGCGGCAGCGAAGCCTGGCAGATGCTGGCGGAGAACATCTCCCAGTCCTGCGCGGTCCGTTCAACCGCCTACGCCATGGCAAACGGGCTGAAGGTGGAAAAATACGCGAAAAGCGCCCTGGAGCTGAACAGCCGCAACGCCGCGGCCCTGTATATGATCGCCTCCCGCTGGATCTACGCCCCCGCGCCTTTCGGCAATTACCGCAGGGGAATACAGATGATGCAGGAGATCATCACCGGCGGGGACATGCAGAGGGACGACGAGTTTAACGTGTACTCGGCCATAGGCTATGCCTACGTCCGGCAGAAGAAATACGCCGAAGCGCGGCCCTGGCTGCTCAAATCCCTTGAAGTATACCCGGACAACAAGTACGCCCGGAGTCTGCTTGAAAATCCCGATGCCGAAAAGAGGTAACAATGCTTGACTATCTTGCGGAGCTGTTAAGCCCTTTTTATTATCCAACCCTCGTTATTGTGACCGGTTACTTTTTTATTCTGTCCCTGGCGAATCATTACGAGATGTGGCGTTTTACCCTGGGCGTTGAAATTCTTGACGGCCCCCTGGTTTCCGTAATGGTTCCGGCAAGGAACGAGGAACAGAATATTGAAAGATGCCTTAACTCGCTGCGGAATCAGCTTTATAAAAATTATGAAATTCTGGTGCTGAACGACAATTCCACCGACAATACCCTGAACATCCTCAACCGGATTGCCGCGGAAGATTCGAGAATAATCGTCATTAACGGCGCGCCCCTGCCGGAGGACTGGTACGGGAAACCCTTCGCGCTCAGCCAGCTTTCACGGCAGGCGAAGGGAGAAATTTTCCTTTTTACCGATGCCGATACGGTACACAGCCCGGCAAGCGTTTCCTGGGCGGTTACCAACATGATCGGCCTGAAGGCGGACATGATCTCCGGCTACGTGGGGCAGATATTCCTCAAATTCGGGGAAGTGATAACCGTGCCGCTGATGTTCTTCCTTACCAGCTTTGTCATTCCCCTGTTTCTGAACCGTTATACCAAATTAAGTTTTTTTTCGGCGGCCATAGGCCAGTATATCGTCATCAGGCGCAATGTCTTTTACGATGCGGGAGGCTGTGAGTTATTCAAGAAAAAAACCAGCGAGGACATCTACATGGCGCGCTATGTAAAGAGACTGGGATACTCGACAAGGTTTCTCAATATCACCGAGCACGTCAAATGCCGGATGTACAAAGGCTACCATTCCGCGATTCAGGGCATAGGAAAAAACATCTTTGATTTTTTGGGGAAAAATTCCATCCTCCTTTTCTTCCTGATCATCGCGGTGTTCTTCTTCCTGTTCTTCCCCTTCCCCCTGCTTTTCATGTGCCTGATCACCTCAAGCCCCTGGACAACGCATATCCTCCTGGTAAACATCTTCTGTACCCTTACCTGGCTTTTCGCCTTTCTCGGCCAGCGGCTTAACTGGTGGTACTGTTTCCTCTGGCCCCTCATGTTTCTCAACCTGATTTATATGGCCACCTGGTCGTGGTTCAGAACCGTTTCCGGCAGGGGTTTCTACTGGAAAGGAAGAGTGGTCGGTTAAATGCCCTACAAACACGGACATCCGGTTGTTGACGGTTCCTTTTTTTTTCGGGCCGCATCGTGGATGACTTTTTATTTTATCGCCTTCCCCATCGCCATGCTGATCAATTTCATGCGGTATTCCACTTCCTACAAGCACCGCTGGCGCCTCCGGGGTGTTCGCAGGGCGATAACGGTTTCAAACCATACCACCTTTCTTGATCCGGTTAAAATCACCGGCCTGGCAATTCCGCGCCTTGTGTACCAGACCCTGCTTGAAGCAACGGTTGAATTTCCCTTCCTCGGCACCCTCGTCAGGCTCCTCGGCGGAGTACCCATTCCCAGGGGCAAAACAGGCTACCGGAAAATCACGGAGTCCTGTCCGGTGCTTTTCAAATACCGGCGTTACCTGCATTTCTATCCCGAAGGCGAATGTTATATCTACAGCCAGGAGATTCGGGAATTCAAGCCCGGCGCCTTTCGCCTTGCGGCGGAACTTGATCTTCCCGTTGTTCCCCTGGTAACGGTGTTTTCGGAGGGCCTTTTCAGGCCCTGGTCGTTTTGGGGACGTTCCGTTCCAAAGGAAACCCTGGTAGTGCTGGAACCGGTCTACCCCCGGCAGTACGTCAGACGCGACGGGAAGGGGGAATGTACCCCGGAATCCGTGCGGGAATTCGCCGGGGCGGTGCGGAAAAAAATGCAGGCCGAGATAGACCGCCGCCGCGGTTCCTCCGCCTTTTACCGGGGGCGGATGGAAAGGATCAGGGGAGTCAACGATTAAGCGCGTAACGCCGCGCCGCGCATGGAAACGTGACGCCACTGCGGGCGGCGGCATCAACCGTTCAGCGGATCGAGGCTTTTGTTCCGGTACACAAGGTCTTTACGCGCCGCGTAGCCCATCTTTTCCCAGAACAGGTTTCCCGTTTTGTTGTTCCTGAAGGCGACAAGGGCTATCTTTTTTATGGACATCCTTTTCATCGCCTCTTCCACCGCGGCCACCAGCCTTCTGCCTATGCCCTTTCTCCGGTACGCTTCCTTTACGGCGGTATGGTAGATATACGCCCTGCGCCCGTCCTGGGCGCCGAGTATTGCCCCGGCGAATCGCGGGGCGATTCCCGTCCCGGCTTCCCCTGCCGGGGCTGTTTCCCCCGCGCCGATTTCCGCGGCAAAACAGCTTTCGGGATTCCGCTCAAGGAGTCTTGTTATGCCCTCCCGGGAATCGTCCGGGCCGCGCAGCCCTATGCCCCTGTTTTCGGACCAGAGCGCGATCAGTTCCCCGTAGTCGTCCGGGTTTAACGGCCGTATGGTCAGTTTTTCCATTTTGCGCTGAAGAGCGGCAAACCGCGGGGCGGCCGGCAGCCTTATACCAGGCCCCGGGACGTGGCGATCCGTATCGCGTCGGCCCGGTTTACGGCCCCGAGTTTGTTGTAGACGCTACGGATAACGCTTTTTACCGTATTTACCGAAATGGAAGAAAGGCCGGCGATCTCTTCCCGGGTAAGGCCCTGGGAAAGGCCGGTAAGGACTTCCATCTCCCGCCGGGAGAGAACCGCCGGATTCGGGGCTTTCCCCGCCTGTTCGGACTGCCGGTAACACTCCGTTACCGCAAACAGTTTTTTCGCATAAGCCGAGGCGTTCCGGCAGACCTTTTCCAGCCAGGCGGGGGGAATCGCCGTTGTTTTTTCCTTTAAAGCCGCCCCGGCCAGAGTCCGCATGTTCTTGCCGAGTTCGATAAAGGGCATGTAGAGGGCGTTGGGGCGGGCCAGACTGTAGGCCTTTTCCAGGGCGGCAAAGGCGGCTTTTTTGTTCCGAAGCTGGTAGTAACATACCGCTTCCAGTACCTTTTTCTCGATTTTTCCCAGGACAAAGGCCAGGCGGCTGTTTCGCCCTCCCCGGCTTTCCAGAACCGCCAGGGCCGTGGGGTAGCGCCTTTCGGTAAAATGGTACTTTGCCTTGACCAGAAGATCCAGGCCGTAAGCCAGGGAATTGAGGTCGCTTTCCTCAAAATCATTTTTCAGCCAGGGGGCAAGTTTGCCGGTCTGGCCGATCTGGGCATAGAACCATCCGGTAACAATATCATGGTAGGTAAAACGGTTAAGGTAATATGGCTCGGCAAGCTGGGCTTCCAGTTGCCTGAATATGTCCTGAATCTTCTCATGGCTGCCCCGGGCAAGGTTAACCCGCAAAAGGTAAAACAGCGCCCGGTTTTCGGTCTCGTACTGTTTTCCTTCCCTGGCTTTGCGGAGGGATTCAAGGGCGAATTGCTCCGCCGCCGACAGGTTTCCCCGGAAAAAAGCCAATTCCCCCCGGGCCAGATCGTCCAGACCCAGGGTACAGCCCCCCATGATCGCCGGCGCATGGACAACCGTCGCGGCAAGCGCTTCTATGCACCGTTCCATTTCTCCGGCCTCCTCGCTGTTCACCCGGCAGGTATAGGAGCTTAAGGGAAATACCGATATGGGAGGCTTCATTTCAAAGGGACTTAAATCAAAATAATGCCTGGAACGTTCAAAAAAATGGGCGTAGTCATAATCCCTGGTAAAGGGGCTGGTAGTCATGCGGAGAAAGCCCAGGTTATAGTAACAGCCCGACAGGGTCTGGTTTATCATGGGAGAAGGCGGCGCGGCTTCCAGCCTTCCGATGACCCCGGCCAGTTCCTCCTCGGCCTTTTCAAACATTTCCAGGGTAAAATAGAGGCCCGTGCGGATTACCTGGGCAACGGCGATTTTGTCGTATATTTCCCCGGGCGCCTTCTCCAGGATGTCCAGCAGCATCCGGGCAATCCGGTTCGGCAGCATGGACGGCATGGTTCTCACCACGCCGATCAGCCGCTCATAGTCCCCCATCTCTTCGTAATAGTTAATGGCGTCCAGTTTCTGGTTGTTGGCCGCGCACCAGGCGGCGGCCTTCTGAAAGACTTCCCGCTTTTCTTCCGGGGAAAGCTCGCCCTGTTTGCCGTGTAAATATTCCAGAAAAAGATGATGAATCTGGTACGCGTTCAGGTAGGTATCAAACCGGATGAAAGAGATGAGCCGCTCCATCTCTTCGATCAGCGATTTCTCCCCGGCTATTTCCCAAAGCAGTTCCGGCATCAGGTGATCGATAAGGGACAGTTTAATGAGGAATTTCCGCAGATCCGCCGATATAACCGACATAATTTCGCTTTCTATCAGGCGGAAGATATTCGACCGCATTGCCTGGGGCACATAATTCGCGCCGGAAGGGGCGTTTTTCAGGGACAGGCCCGCCAGGTGTATGGCAAAGGCCCAGCCTTCGGTATCGTGGTATATCGAGGAGATCGCCTGGGACGAGGGATTGATGTTCTGGAGCCGGAAATACTCGACCATCTCTTCCCGGCTGAACCGGAGGTCCTCTTCGGTAATTCTGCCCAAAAGCCCTTTGGACTGGAATTTGACCAGATTGACGGCCGGCTCGGTCCGGGATATGAGGACGGAGGTAATGGTGGGGAAGGAAGATGTGATGGAACGCTCCAGAAACCGCAAAACCGATTCGTTATGGATAAGATGAAAGTCGTCGTAGACAAAGATACAGCGCCCGGCGGAAGGCGTTTCCGATCGGGGTATCTCCACGTAGCGTTCAAACTGCCTGTCCGTTTCCGGAAAATCAATTTTCGCCAGTTTCACCGCCGCCTTTTTGTTGATTAGAGTAACCGCGGCGATGAAATTTTCCCAGAACCACTCGACGATATTGTCCCGTTCGGAAAACTGTATCCAGCAGACCACGGCGTCGCAGCCGCGGACAAAGGAATAGACGGCATGGGTCTTTCCGTAGCCCGCGCCGGCACAGACAATGACCACGGGGTTTTGCATGGCCTTTTCCAGGAGACGGTCTACCCGGGGACGTTCCAGGTAGGCCTGGTTTCCCGGCGACAGGAGAACGTTACTGTGAAAAGTTTTATCCGGCAAAACCGCTCCTTTTGGCGGCAATTAACGGGTTGCCTCCGGTTTTTGTACTATTTTCAGTAATATGAGCCTGTCCCAAAACTAATTGACTGTGCGCTGACGCGCACGGTTTTGGGACAGGCTCTTGCAGTTTTTCAGGTTTTCAACCTTACAAAACTGCGAATTTCAAGGTTGCTGTCCCAAAACTTCAGTTTGGGGAAAGCCTCATTATGGAAGTATTTTAAAACCAATTGCGTTTTATGTAAAGGGCTTTTAGTTGTTCAGGGCTTCACAAATTCGTTCCGGGAAGATCCAGGGTAAAGATTTCCCCCTGCACCGAGGCACGCAGCGCCAGAAGGTTTCCCCTCTGTTTCTGCCGGAGGGCCTCATCCCGCACCTGATCCAGGGAACGGCGTACCTCTTCAGAACTCAACCGGTCCATCCCGATAACCACCTCCAAATCGGCAATATCGCTTCCGGGGTCCAGAATGCCGGCCTTTCCGGTATAGATCCGGGGGGAAGGGATAAACGAAGCATTGGCAAGGCGGGTCGCCAGGGCATCGGCCAACACCCCGCTCCGGGCAAAGGCGGTGAGCCCCTGGGCAATGCCGCGGGTAAAACTGCGGCCCCCCAGGCCGCTGGTGGCGACGCCTCCGATGCCGTCAGCCTCCGCGACGGCAAGCGTCTGATCGATATCCCCCCGGGCAAGGCTGGAGACGATCCCGAGTTTCACGGATTTTCCCGGCCCGAGCCGGAGGGCGATGTCGCCTCCGTTGTTCGCCAAAACCTGATCGGCCCCCCGTGCAAAAAGCCAGTCCGCGGCGGCATCCGCCACTGCCCCGGCCACCGCGGCCATGGGGGTCATAAGAGGGTCACCCGCGGCCAGAACACTGTCCAGCATGCGCCGGGGCAGGCCCTTAAGGACAGCCGGCGGAATTCGGGGGGCGTAAAGCCGGAGGATTGGCAGGGAGTCGGTAATTTCCCTTAGCGCCGCGTCAATGGCCTCAAAGGCGCCGCAGCAAAGATCCGTCAGGGGTTCGCCGTCCGCGCCGGCGCTCAACACCATGGAAACGGGGCCATAATCAAAATGGACCTTGCCCGGTTCCAGAATCCGGTAAAAATCATCGGTATTGCGCATAAAAAAAGATGGAATGAACCTCCGCAGTGCCTGTCCCGCGGAGAATCATCCCAGGCGCCTGATTTGAAGGCGGGGGGCCATACCCCGAGACCTGCCCCGGTCAAATTCACTGCCACAGAAAAAAAAGCTGACGGTAACCGGCATGGTTTGTTTCAGCTGTTTGCCCTGAACGAAACGGTGTATTCAAACGATTTGTAATCAAAGTAATTAAGGGGTTCCCCATCCAAAACGGCAAAGGGATACATGAAATATTCAAGGGCTTCGCCATTTTGACTTGGGTCAAGCAGTACACCGTAATCGGCCCGGCTCAGAATAATGCGGAAAAGATTGTCGCCATTCCAGAAAAACTCTGTCCATTCTTTGGTTGCCGGATCGTCC
>JAISND010000032.1 GCA_031276615.1 Treponema sp.
TTGAGATCCGGATCGACCTCTTCCCCCAGCTCGTCGATGAGACTTTCCACACTCGCAAGACTTTCGTTGAGACTGGTGTGGAATCCCCGGGAGCAGCGGAACCGGTAATTGCCCTCGCCGTCGGTAAAAAGGGCGAGAAAGCCAAGCTCCCTGCCGCCTTTTTTCCATACCGCGGGCTTTACCAGATCATCCAGGTGACCGAGCAGCGGGGCAAAGTCTTCACGGGAACTGAAATTTTCTTTCCGGGGCCAGTCCCGGTCAAAGGCCCCCTCCACGTCAAGGGTGGAACAGAGGAGGAGGATAAGCTCCAGCTTTTCGCCGGCAAGGAGGGTGTACCGATCACCCACGGTGATCATGCCCTTGAGGCCCCTGTAGACGGTTTCCGCGGGGATATCGTCCCGCAGCGCCCTGAGTTTTTCCCAGGGAAGGATAACGGTTTTCTTTCCCCCGATGGTTCTGATCTCGAAAATTTCGTCCGCGATTTTGATGTTGTTGGTAAAGTCCCTGGGCTTTTTGAGTTTTTCCGCGCCGCCCCTGCCGGACTCCCCGGCAAAGAGTCCCGGACTGATCCGCTCAAGCACTTCCCGCGAAAGGGGGGAAACCGACATGGCGTACATGCGGCTGGTACGCACGATTTCGCCGGCGACAATGTACCTGGGATCCATCCTGAACATCACCGAGCCGGGGTGGATGGTGATTCTGTCCGCGGTAAGGCTGCGGTACGTGCCGTCCCTCCGGGTTCCCCGCGAATCCCCGCGGCTTCTTCTGTCCGCCGTTCCGCCTTCCCGCACACACACAAACTGGATCATCCCCTGTCCTATGCAGCAGAGGTAGTCGTCGACGCTTCCGCCTTCAAGCACGGGAATTTTCATGGAGGCGAGAATATCCTCAAGCTGGGCGACCACGTTCACAATCTCCGCCATTGTCCGCTCGTCCAGGTAGTTCCGCCCGCAGAAGCGGGACTTGTTCGTTGAATCCCCGTAGGCTTTGAAAAGTTTGAGGTATGAAACAAAATCCCCGCCGGGATCGCGGAAGCTGTGATGTGCCCTGCGCGCGTCGGTTTCTTCGCCGGGGGGCAGCACGTAGGGACTCTGGGTGGAAAGAAAGGCCGCGGCGACAAGGGTTTCCCGGATTACCCGCGGATAGCGGAGTACCGCTTCGACGATGATCCGGGACTGCCGGGGCGCGAGGGGGAATTCGGTCATCATCTTTCCGATGTTGGAGAGAGTCCGGTCCGGCTCCAGGGCCTTGAGCAGGTTCAGGGTTTCTATGGCGGCGAGGAGTCCTTCCTTTCCGGGAGCCGAGATGAAGTCGAAGTCCTCGAAACCGGAAAGGCCGAGATCGGCCATGCGGAGAATCACTTCGGAAAGATCCGTGCGGAAGATCTCCTCGACGGTAAAGAGGGGACGGTTCTCAAAATCCCTGCGGGTGTAGAGCCGGTAGCAGCTTCCCTCTCTGGTGCGGCCGGCTCTTCCCTTGCGCTGGTTCGCCGAGGCCTTGGAGATGGGCGCCTCGACCAGGCTTGAAGTGAATGTCCGGGGGTTGTACCAGTTGAGTTTCGAAAGACCGGAGTCGATGACGCAGGTGATTCCGTCGATGGTTACCGAGGTTTCGGCGATGTTCGTGGAGAGGATCACCTTGGTTTTGCCCCGCGGCGGATCCTCAAAAACCCGTTCCTGTTCCTCCTTTCCCAGCCTTCCGTACAGCGGAAGAAGGTGCAGGCTGCCGCCTTCCGGACTCGCGGCGAGGATGTTCATGCAGTCCTTGATCATCTTCTCGCCCGAAAGAAAAATGAGGATGTCCCCCCCGCGCTTTTCCGTGATAAAGCGCGTGGTTATGGTTTCGATTTTCGCCAGAATGGCGTCCGCCGCGGCCAGGCCCGCATCCCTTTCCTTTCTGCCGTCGCGGCGCTGGCGCGCCGGCGGAAAAGAATCCCCGGCGGAAGGGCCGGGGGCACGCTCCGGGGCCAGGGGCGGATCATAGATGAGGCTTACCGGATAGCGCCGGGCCTCTATCTTCACCACCGGACACTCGCCGAAGTATTCGGAAAAGACCTCCGCGTTGATGGTGGCGGAAGAGACGATTACCTTGAAGTCCTTTCTGTCTTCAAGCACCCGTTTGAGGAGTCCCAGTATAAAATCGATGTTGAGACTCCGTTCGTGGGCTTCATCAACGACCAGGAGGCCGTACCTGGAGAGCCAGGGATCGAGCTTCATCTCCTGAAGAAGAATCCCGTCGGTCATGATTTTGATTCTGGTCTGCTGGTTGGTCATGTCCTCAAAGCGCATCTTGTAACCCGCAAGGCCGGGTATGGAAGTTCCCGTCTGGCGGGCTATGTACTCGCTTACCGACACCGCGGCGATGCGGCGCGGCTGGGTTACGCCGATGATTCCGCGCGACGAATAACCGGCTTCGTGGAGAATCACCGGAAGCTGCGTGGTCTTTCCCGATCCGGTCGGGCTTTCAACCACCACGGCCTGATTTTTTTCAAGGGCCGATAAAATCAATTCACGATGCTTGTAGACAGGCAGTTCAAGATAGTTCATAATGTCATCATAACAGCGTTGCGCCGGGAAGTGAAGCGGAACAGAAAGCGTTTTAATGTTATAATCCGAATGGCGAATTTGAATTGGCAATACCGGATGCCGGGCTTCGTCAGTAACAGTACTTTCTTTTTTTGCCGAATATGTTATTATTAAAGAAAGTACGGAGGACATTAATGAGCAAAAAGAAGAATGTTTTTTTCTTCGGCGAAGGCAGGGCCGAAGGGGACGCGAAGATGAAGGATTTTCTTGGCGGTAAAGGCGCCAATCTCGCGGAGATGACCAACCTTGGTATTCCGGTTCCGCCGGGTTTTACCATTTCCACCGAAGTATGTGCCGCCTATTACGAAAATGGTGAAAAGTATCCCGCCGGCCTTGCGGAAGAAGTGCTGGCGAATTTAAGACGCCTTGAAAAGGTCCGGGGCCAGAAGCTGGGCGATCCCGATGATCCCCTTCTGGTGTCCGTGCGTTCGGGAGCGGCGGTTTCCATGCCCGGCATGATGGACACCATCCTTAACCTGGGAATGAACGACAGGGCGGTACACGGCCTTGCGCGTAAAACCGGCAATCCCCGCTTTTCATGGGACGCCTACCGGCGCTTTATCCAGATGTACGGCGACGTAGTCATGGGGGTAGCCCACGAAAAATTTGAAGAAGCCATAGCCGCGGCAAAAAAAGCGAAGCGTGTTGAGCTTGATACGGGACTCGACGCCCGGGACCTTGAAAAACTCGTCGGGGAATACAAAAAGATCGTCAAGGAGAGCACCGGGAAGGATTTTCCCCAGGACCCTCTGGAGCAGCTTTGGGGCGCCATTAACGCCGTTTTCGGTTCCTGGATGAACGAGCGCGCCATCAAGTACCGTCAGCTCAACGAGATACGGAACCTCAAGGGGACGGCGGTCAACGTGCAGTCCATGGTCTTTGGCAATTTCGGCGACGATTCCGGTACGGGAGTCTGCTTCAGCCGCGATCCTTCCACCGGCAAAAACGAATTCTACGGCGAATATCTGATGAACGCCCAGGGCGAGGATGTCGTGGCGGGGATCAGAACCCCCGAGAAAATAGCGACCCTGGCAAAACGGAATCCCGTAATTTACCGGCAGCTTGTAGGCATCAAGGACAGGCTGGAAAGACACTTTAAAGACATGCAGGACATGGAATTCACCGTGCAGCAGGGCGAACTCTTCCTGCTCCAGACCCGCAACGGCAAACGCGCCGGAACCGCCGCGGTCAAATGCGCGGTCGACATGGTGGCGGAAAAATTAATCGACAAAGAGACCGCCATACTCAGGGTCAATGCCGCCCACCTCGATCAGCTTCTCCATCCCATGATCGATTTGGAGGCTCTCAAGAATGTGAAACCCCTTACCAAAGGGCTTAACGCCTCGCCGGGCGCGGCCTGCGGACGCATCGTTTTTTCCGCGAAGGACGCCGAGAACTGGCACGAGCGGGGCGAAAAGGTGCTTCTGGTGCGCAAGGACACCAGCCCCGAGGACATCGGCGGCATGGTGGTTTCCCAGGGAGTGCTTACCTCAACGGGAGGCATGACCAGCCACGCGGCGGTGGTCGCCCGCGGCATGGGAACCCCCTGCGTCGCGGGAGCCAAGGGTGTTTCCGTACAGGAAGGCCGGGCCCTCATCGCCGGAAAATCATACAGGGAAGGCGAATGGCTTACCATCGACGGTTCCACCGGCGAGGTCTACGAGGGCCGCATGCCCCTGGTTCCCCCGGAAATTTCAAAGGACATGGATACCTTTCTCCGCTGGTGCGACGGAGTGCGCGCGGCCGCGGTACGGGACAAGGTAAAGGGTTTTGAAATCAGAACGAACGCGGATCAGCCCGAGGACGCGAAACGGGCCTTCGACTTCGGCGCCCAGGGCGTGGGGCTGTGCCGCACGGAACACATGTTTTTCGACAGGGAAAAGCTCATCCACTTCCGGGCAATGATCGTGGCCGATACCGGGGAAGAGCGGAGGCTTCAGCTTGCGAAGATTCTTCCCCTTCAGCAAAAAGATTTTTTCGGCATCTTCAAGGCTATGGAAGGCAGGCCGGTAACCATCAGACTCCTGGATCCGCCCCTCCACGAATTCGTGCCCCACACCAAAGAAGAAGTGGACGAACTTGCCGCTCACCTCAATATAAGTCCGGAAATTCTGCAGCCCAAGATCGACAGGCTCGTGGAGGCAAACCCGATGCTTGGCCACCGGGGCTGCCGCCTGGCGGTAAGCTATCCGGAGATATACGAAATGCAGGTGGAGGCCCTTGCCCTTGCCGCGGTGGACTGCGTCAGGCAAAAGATCCCCGTCCATCCCGAGATAATGATCCCCATCGTCGTTACCGCGCGGGAACTCAAGCTGCTCCGTCCCAACGCGGAACAGATTCTCAAACGGGTGTTTGACGCGGCGGGCGTCAGGGTGCCGGTCAGGATAGGAACCATGATAGAGGTGCCCCGCGCCGCTATCCGCTCGGCCCACATTGCGCGTTACGCGGATTTCTTCAGCTTCGGAACCAACGATCTTACCCAGATGACCTTCGCTTTCAGCAGGGATGACGTGGCGTCGTTCCTTCCCATTTATCTGCAGAAAAACGTACTTGATGTCGATCCCTTCAAATCCATCGACGAGGACGGGGTAGGGGGATTGATGCGTTACGCGATTCGCGAGGGCCGTTCCGTCAAACCTGATCTCAAGATCGGAATCTGCGGAGAGCACGGCGGCGATCCGGCAACTATTGACTTCTGCTACAGAGCGGGTCTATCATATGTATCATGTTCACCGTTCCGGGTACCGCTCGCGCGTCTCGCCGGCGCGCAGGCGGTTATAAACAATTCCGGAAAAAATATAACCAAGGGAGGGGAGTCAGCGATGACTGGTAAACCCACCGCTGCCAGGGTGATTGGCAGTAAGAAAAAACCTGTAAAGGGGGATAAGAAGATGGCAGCAACGACAGGAGCGGCGAAGAAAACCGCCGCGAAGAAACCCGCGGCGAAGAAGCCGGCGGCGGCGAAGAAACCCGCCGCGAAAAAGCCGGCGGCCAGAAAACCCGCGGCGAAAAAGCCCGCCGCGAAATAAGCCGGGGCTTGTTTAAAAAACGTTTTTTTGTTTTTGAAAAGAGGCGCCGGATCCTGCCGGCGTCTTTTTTTGTCTCCCGCCGGAACTTTGCCGCCGCGTGCACGTACTGGCATCGCGCTGTTTATTCGTGCTAAGATGAAGGGCGCATTTCGGAGGGAGCATGCATGTCAGTACACGGCTGAAGGAGACTCGTAAAATTTCGGGGGAAAAGGCCGCATGAACCGCAGGGACAGGCAAAAAGCCGAAACTTTTGTGGATATCATGCGTTCCGCCGAAGAACTTTTCATGCGGCAGGGTTACGAAAGGACCTCCATGCAGCAAATCGCCGATCATTCGGGGCTTACCAAGGGCGCCCTCTACCATCATTTTATTTCCAAGGAATCCCTGCTGGAGCGTATGTGCGCGGATCATTACCGGACTCTCTCCGACGCCGCCCGGCCCATAATCGACGACGCTTCGCTTTCCTGCTTTGCCCGGATTCGCGGGCTCATCGATCTTGCGAGGGGCCTTGGCATAAGCAGCGTCTCCTTTGTTTCCGAGTACCTCAAAGTAAGAAGCGATGAAAGTTCGGTGATGCTCAAGGAACGGCTCCGCAAGTACGACAGAAAGTTCTATGTCGATTTTATCGCCCCCCTTTTGAGGCGGGCAAAGGAAGATGGCGAATGCAGTTTCGCCTCGTCCCCGGAAATACTTGCCACATTCATTCAGTGCCTTGATCGGGGCGTCAATGAGGAAATAAACCGGGTGTTTTCGGAATATTCCCGGCCTGAAGCCGAACGGAGGATCGTCGAAATTATGAAAACCTACGTGTACACCCTTTCCCGTATGCTGAACACCAGGCCTGAAGAAGTTTCCACCCTTATCGGGCTTGAGGAATCCATGCACCTTTACGGGGAACTCCTGAAAAAGGCGATAAATTAGTGTCTGTCAATAATATGTCTACATGATGAACAGAGTCGGATTAGACTTTGTCTATGACACATTTTACAGGCAGACTTTTATAAAAACCGGCTGCCCCGGGGCGTCCGGGGCGGAGCATCAGGCAAAATTACAAGGAGGCTTTATGAAAACATTTACCGGAAAAAAAATCCTGGCCGGCCTGTTCCTGTGCGCGGCCGGATTTCTTGCGGCGCAGCAGGCTGAAAGAGTTACCGTTTACGGTCTCAAGGGGCCGTCGGGCATTGCCCTGATACGGCTTTTTGAGAATCCCCCGCGGGCCGCCGGCTTTGAGCTAAAGGCGGAAGCCCTTGCCCAGGCCGACCTTATGGCGGCGAAATTTATCTCCGGAGAGGCGAAGATCGGCATTCTGCCGCCTAACGTGGCCGCGAAAATAGCGTCCTCCGGGAAAGGCATACAGGTTGCCGCGGTTACCGGCGGCGGCATGCTGAGTCTCCTTTCGGCGGATCCTTCGGTGCGGCGTTTTGAGGATTTGAAAGGCAAGTCCGTCGAAGTCGCGGGCCAGGGCGCGACTCCCGACTATGTGTTCAGAAAAATCCTGCTTTCCAGGGGGATCAATCCTGACCGGGATGTCAGCCTTGGCTATTCCCTGGCCTACCCCGAAATCGCCCAGTCCCTTATCGCGGGCCGCGTGAATATTGCCCTGCTGCCGGAGCCTTTCGCCACCATGGCCAGGGCGGGCAACGGAAGGCTGATCACGGTGGGCAATATTCAGGACGAGTGGGCGAAGCTGCACCCCGGCGCTTCGGCGGACTACCCCATGACCGTGCTTGTGCTGGACCGCGATTTTGCGGCCGCCCGCCCCGCCCTCATCAGGGCCGTCCTCGACGCCGTAAAGGATTCCGTGGAGTGGGTGACAGGCCACCCGGCCGAGGCGGGGCAGCTTGTTGAAAAGCACGAACTCGGCCTCAAGGCGCAGGTGGCAGGCGCCGCCATTCCCCACAGCAACTATGTGTTCATCCCCGCCCCGCAGGCGCGGCAAAGCCTTGAAGCCCTGTTCCGGGCCTTTCTGGATTTTGCCCCGGCTTCCATAGGCGGGGCGCTGCCCGGGGACGGTTTCTATTACCGGTATTAGCCCCGCCGGAGGGGATTCCCGCGAAAAAACGGCGCGTCCCCGGAAACCCGGCGGCGCGTCCCCGGAATCAAAAGGCCGGCCTGATACCCGGAGGAATTCCTCCGCTTTCTGGGCTTTTGCGGGAATCCTCGTTCTCCTTGTCCTTTGGGAAACCGCTTCCCTTCTGCTGAAGAGCGGCATTTTGCTCCCCGGCCCCCTGCCGGTACTGCGCAGGCTGCTTGGCCTTGTCACGACAAGGCGCTTCCTTCTGGCGCTCGGGAACAGTTTTTTGCGCGTAACGCTGGGGATGCTCATTTCGGCGCCCCTGGGCATTGCCGCGGGAACCGCCGCGGGGCTTAACCGGGCCGCCGGGGCGCTGCTCAGGCCCCTCTTTCAGGTAATCTCCGCCACTCCGGTAATGTCCGTCATCCTCATAGCCTTTCTCTGGTTCGGCCAGGATCGTACCCCGGTGTTTACCGCCTTCCTCATGGTTTTTCCGGTCATGGCCGCGAATACCCTTGCCGGCATCCAGGCCCTGGACAGGGGGCTGGTGGAACTTTTTGAGGTGTACCGTCTTTCCCGGCGGGAAAGGATACTCTCCCTCTACCTTCCGGGCATTGTTCCCTTTGTCCTGGGAGGGCTGAGGAGCGGGCTTTCCCTGTGCTGGAAGGTCGTGGTTGCCGCGGAGGTGCTGATCCAGCCGCGCCGCGCCCTGGGCACGGGCATGCAGAACGCCAAGGCCCAGCTTGAAACCGCGGAGCTTTTGGCCTGGACCGTGGCCACGGTCTGCGCCGCCGGCCTTTCCTCCCTCATCCTGAGCCTGGTTTTGAAGGGGCTTGAAAGGCGGCCCCGATGAAAGTACCGGACATTTCCGTCAGAAATCTCCGTTTCGGCTTCGGCGATAAAGTTATTTTCGAGAATTTTTCCCTTGAACTGGGCGCGGGCGGGGCGGGCGGCCTTGCGGGAAAAGACGGCGGCCCCCCTGCCGTTTCCGGGCCCCCGCAGGAGCGGGACAATCCGCTGGTCATACTTGGCCCCTCGGGCTGCGGCAAAACGACCCTGCTCAGGCTTCTGGCGGGGCTGCTCCGTCCCTGGTCCGGCGAGATAGAGACAGCGCCCCCGGCCGGGGAGACCGGGCTTTGCTCCTTTGTGTTTCAGGAACCGCGGCTCCTGCCCTGGAAAACGGCCCTGGAAAACGCGAGCCTCCCCATCGAGCGCCTGCTGGGAAAACGGGAAGCCCGGGAAAGGGCAGGGCACTGCCTCGACATGGTTTCGCTGGGGGATTTTCGCGAGGCCTTTCCGGAGGAGCTTTCCGGGGGGCAGAAGCAGCGGGTAAGCATAGCCCGGGCCTTTGCCTGTCCCGGCCCGTTTTTGCTTATGGACGAGCCCTTCCAGTCCCTGGATATTCCGCTGCGCAGGAATCTTCTCGATCTGACAAAGAAGCTCCTTGAAAGCGAGCCCCGCCGCCTTGTCGCGGCAAGCCACGATCCCGGGGAGGCCCTGTACCTTGGCAGGCGCGTTATCGTGCTGGGCCAGGCCCCGCGGGGCATTGTCCTCGACCTGGCCGTGGGGGAAAAACTTCCGCCCGCGGAACGCGCCGAACTGGAGGAGCGTATTCTTTCCGTTCTAAGCCAGGGTTTTGCGGCGGAATGAAAGGAGGAACAAACGCGGTTTTTTCATGGCGCTCTTTTCCTCCAAAAAAACCTGAAAGTGTACCGGACCTTAGCCCCGCTCAGTTCCCTTCCTCAACAGGAAGCGGCTTAAACCCGGTAATGGCAAGGTAACGGTCGAAACTCCCGATCATTTCCGGGTCATTAAGTTCATCCAAAAAAAGACGAACATACAAGGGAATATGATACTCCGGATCGTACTCGACCTCGATACACGCCCTCATTTTCGGATACTTCCCGCTGTCCCGGATTTCCCGGTACTCCTGATACGTCTCGGCTATGTGGTCGTAAAAACAGCTTATGGTACTGTTCTCTTTGCCGTTTAAATACCACCACCAGTCACCTTCGGCCGCCTGGTTTTCCGCATACCAGGGGTCGGGATCCGCCAGCTCGGTATCGCTTACGGCGCCTCCGCGGACCGTGATCCGTACCAGGGGGCCCGGCATGTAAGTATCATATCTCTGTTCGAACTGATAGTCCTTCAATCCCCCGGCTTCCCAGGCCGCCCGCTCCCGCTCAAAGGCTTCCCCGTCGAATTCTATTACGATGTCGTCGTCCGGAGACGTCTTGCAGGAAACAAGGAGGGCAAACCCTATAATACAGAAAAACTTCCGACTCCCAGGAGCCTGTTGCACTTGTGGATTTTTT
>JAISND010000002.1 GCA_031276615.1 Treponema sp.
TACGTTCCGCCGTCAGGGAAATCCGGGACACCCTGAGAGGGAAGCCGGCCGCGGGCCTGCCCGCAACGCCCGCGCCGGCACGCGCGGCGGCATTCGTGCCGGTACTCACGGCGGCGGCGCGCCGTGCCGGCGCGGGGAAACGATAGTAGACGCCGGCGGAACCGCGGTCAAAGGAATCGCCGGGTCCCGCGCCGCGCAGGGTGGTACTCAGGCGGAAAAGGCTTGAACGTCTTCCCTTCCATTCAATTTTTCCGGCGCCCCTGAAGCCGGCGCCGGGATCTGTTCCGTCCCTGCCAACATAACGTCTGCCCGCGCCGTCCACGGCAAGGGAAAGGGACAGGGGCCCCGGCTGCGGGAGGCTGCCGGCCGGTGTCCTGTCCCGCCGCGCCAGCAGCGCCGCGGGCAGGGGCGGGGTGATTTTCAGGCCCAAATTTCCGTACAGACCCCTGCCCCGGGCAAAGGTTTCCGAAAAGGCCCAGTCGGAACTGAAAGAGACAAAGGGTACGTTACAAAAAAGGTCAAAGGCCCAGAGGCGGAATTCCCTCTCCGGCAGGGGAGGCGGATCGGCAAACCAGGAGGAGCCTGTTTCGGCCGGAAGGACGGCGCCGGTATAAAAAGTTTCCAGGCCAAACGCCGGTTTTTCACCGAAGCCGGCTTCAAAACCGCCGCCTAAATCGGGCCTGAATTCCCCCTCGGTACGGGTCTGGGCCGAAACAAAAGCGCGAATCCCGAATTTCCGGAAAAGATTTATGACCGGACTTGAGAGGTAAAGATAGGCCTCGGGTTTTTTGCTTGACGACGCGGCGGTTTTCAGATCCGCCATGAGGGGTTTGCGGTTCTCCGCATAGGGAGCGGAGCGAATCCAGGGGTTCCGCGTACGGGCGGAAAGCCCCCATTCGTCAAGAACGCCGTACAGGAAGCGGGAACCGTCCGGCGCGTGATATGCGCCGCCGCCGATATTGGTGACGCCTTTCCGGGGATCGTCCCAGGGCGGTTCCAGCGAAAAGTCAAAGGGCCGCCTGTCCAGAAACTCTCCCCGGAGGTTCAGATTGATTTTGGGGAAGAGGAACCCGAGTTCAGCCCGGTTGTTCAGAATTTTACCCTCTTCCCAGGCCCCCGCCCAGAGGAAATTCCAGGCCAGCGTTGAGACGATAAAGAATTTCATGCCCCCCTATAAGGCGCGGCCCTGCGCGGCGCTTCAATAGATTTGTTCAGAAACTTCAGTTTCTGCCGAACCAAAGGTTCGCCAACAACCGCTTAAAATTTTTTAAAAAACTTCATAAAATTCGCCGTTAAAGCAATTTTTGTGAAGGCTGAAGGCGTATAATTTTCCTATGCCGGACAACATTCGGAACCTGCGGAACTTCGGCCGCTCCCCCGTGACGGGCTTCTCCGCTTCCTTGCAAGCCCTTCCTTTTTCCTTTAAAATTAAGCCCATGGCGAACAGGGCTTTTACCGTTCTGGACATGATCGATATTGACCTCAAGGAACACAATTCCCTCAACCTCCATTGCATCGGCGGAAGGAAGGGGCTGACCAGGGAAATAAACATTCCCGACCTCAACCGGCCCATGGGCGCCATCATGGGGTTTTACGAGGACTTTGCCCATCAGCGGATACAGCTTTTTGGCCGGGGGGAGGTTTCCTACCTCCGCAAACTGGAAAAAGAGGGGAAAACCGAGACCATAGAGCAGCTTTTTGCCTATCCAATTCCCTGCTGTATTTTTACCCACAACCTGTGTCCCCATAAAAAATTTTTTGAAATCGCCGAAGCGGCCCAGTGCGCCATCCTTCAGACCGATCTGGGAACCGCCGATTTTTCCGCCCGCATAATGCGGATATTGGCCGAAATTTTCGCGCCCCGGCAGAGCATTCACGGGGTGCTGGTAGAAGTCTACGGACTGGGGATTCTTATCCTGGGAGATTCCGGGGTAGGGAAAAGCGAAACCGCCCTGGAACTCATCAAGCACGGACACAGGCTGGTGGCGGACGATGTGGTGGACATCCACTGCGTCAACGGCAATATCCTGATGGGCGCCGGAGCGAACAAGATCATCGGGCACCATATGGAAATCCGGGGGCTGGGAATCATCAACATCACCTACCTCTTCGGCGTGGGCGCCATCAGGGACAGGAAGGAGATTCAGATGGTGGTGGTTCTGGAGGAATGGGATTCCACCAAGACCTACGACCGCCTTGGGACGGAGGACAAGAAAATAGAATTCCTGGGGGTAAGCATTCCCAAACTGGAGATACCGGTCAAACCCGGCCGGAATATTCCCGCCATCATCGAAACCGCGGCGATGAACGAGAGGCTCAAGTTCATGGGTTACAACGCGGCCAGGGAATTCAACCAGAACATTCTTAAATGGATCGAAAGCGATACCGCCCGCTCGGTATTTTTTGGCCATGATGATATCATCTAAGGAAAACGGGTATGACAGAACGGACAGTCACCATTCAAAACAGAGCGGGTATCCATGCCCGTCCCGCGGCGCTCCTTGTTCAGATCACAAAGGACTTCAGGTGCAATGTTTATTTCGAGAAAGAAAACGACCG